>DATKFT010001071.1:0-2931 GCA_035544335.1 Pseudorhodoferax sp. | reverse complement strand
CGCGCGGGCGCCGACTGGCGCGCGCTGAGCCGCGTGCCCGTCAACGACGCCAACAGCGATGCGGCCGGCGGCTACGGCGTGCTGGGCCTGTACACGGGCTATGCGGCACGCCTGGGCCGCTGGCAGCTCGAGGGCTTTGTGCGCGCGGACAACCTGCTGGACAGGCGCTACGCGGGCTCGGTCATCGTCAACGAGGGCAACAGCCGCTTCTTCGAGCCCGCGCCAGGGCGCACCTGGCTCGTGGGGCTGGCCGCCACGCTGGCGCTGTAGCGCCGCGCTGCGCCTCAGAGCGCCAGCCTGGACTCAGGCGGCGCCCGATCCGCCGGCCGGCTTGGCCGGCTTGGTGGCCGCAGCGGCCGTGCCGTCGGCCGCCGCGCCACCGCCCGTTGCCGCGCCTGCGCGGTTCTTGCGCCAGCTGTCGAACTCCTCCGAGAACTTCTTGTAGCGTTCGCCGCGCCAGGACTGGTAGTCCGCGTCCAGCGCGCGCAGCTGCTGCTCGCGCCAGCGCAGGTAGTCCGGGTCGTGGTGCGTGTGCTGGCCGCCGTCTTCGTCCAGTGAACCATAGCCCAGCTGGTCGCCGTGGCCGCCATAGGTCTGGGTGCCCGCGTAGGTGTTGCGGTTGGAGTAGGGGCCGCCCGACCCACCCTGGTAGCGCTCCTGGCTGCGGTCCTCCTGGTAGCGCTGCGGCTGCTGGGCACGCCCGCCCTGCCAGCCGGGTTGGCCGCGCCAGCTGTCGCGGTGCAGGGGGGAGGGACCGGCGTCCTCGCGCGCGTCCCAGCCGCGCCATGCATGGCCTGCGGGACGCATGTAGCCGGGCGTGTTGTAGCCCGGGTCGGCGTCGGTGTCGCGGCGGTAGCCGCCGCTGGGTGCACCGTGCACGTCGGGCGCGCCGGCGCGCCCGTAGCTGCGCTGGGCGGGGTCGTGGCGCGCGAAATCGTCATCGCGATCGCGGTGCTGGCCGCCGTCGTGCGCATCTCGCGCATCCCGTGGATCCCATTGGCGCTGTTCGTGTTCGCGGTGCGTACGCCGGTCACCGTGCCGGTATGCAGGGGGGTCGTCGCGGTATGCCATCTCTTGCTCCTGTGAACTGCGGTGGAGGGAACCGGCGGTCGCGCAGACCGCCGGGCCGTGATGGACAGCGTGCGGTTTTCACCGCGCAGCCCGGGCCGGCAGTTGCGCCGAGCACCGGTAGGAGCCGGCCGACCACGCACAGCGGCGCGGCGCGCGCGTGCAAGCGCCAGCAGGTCGTCTCCCGAGAAGACCCGCAAAGCGACGAAAAGCGATGAAAAGGCTGAGAAAGCTCTCGAAAGTGCGCAAATGGTCAGAAAAAACCCCCGTTTCGCCGGAGACGAAAGGGGGGAATGGATCGCGCCTTACCGCGCTTTCACTGGAGTGCTGGTTCGAGTACGGTCCGCGCGCACGGGTTCCGTGGCGAACGATTTCTTACCCCACCCCAACGTTTGCGACGGTCTTTGGGGGCTGCTTACGTCCGGCCGGAGGTCCCTGCCGCAGGCACCGGCACGGCCGGACTGGCGACGACTTGGGCGCTGCCGCCGGGCGGCGTGGTGTCGGCCGTCGGGCGCGTGCGCGGCAGCAGCACGCTGAAGCGGGTCTCGCCGCCGGACGACTCCACCTGCAGCTGCCCGGCGTGGGCCCGCACGATCTCGCGCACGATGTACAGGCCCAGTCCCAGGCCCTCGTTGCGGCTGGCCGGGCGCCGCGCCGTGCTGTCCTGCGGGCGGGCACGGCCGCTGCGGAACGGATCGAAGATGTGCGGCAGCACATCCCGCGGGATTTCGCCGCCGTTGCGCACGGTCAGCCGCACCAGGGCCTCGGCGCTGCCGTCCAGGTCCACCTGCACGGGGCCGTCGTCCCCGTGCCGCAGCGCATTGCCGACCAGGTTGGACAGCACCTGCGTGAGCCGGTCCTCGTCCCAGTCGCCCTGCAGGTCGCCGAGCCGCTGCAGCTGCACCTGCTTGTCGGCCCGGGTGCTCTGGCGCTCCTGGACCACGCGTTCGGCCAGCGCGCCGAGGTCGAAGCGCTCGCAGGCCATGGGCATGCCGCCGCCCTGGCGCGTGCGCGCCAGGTCCAGCATGTCCTCGATCATGCGGCCCATCCACTGGCCGCTGCGCAGCAGGCGCTGGCCCACGGCGCGCGTGCCTTCGTCGGGGCGGCGGGCGAGCAGCTCGGCCGCCATCGTGATGGCCGACAGCGGGCCGCGCAGGTCGTGCCCCAGCACGGCCGTGAACAGCTCGTGCAGGCGCAGCGACTCGGTGCGTTCCTGCAGGTGCAGGGCCAACTGCTGCTTTTGCCGGTGCAGCTGGAAGAACACGCCGGCCTTGCCGCACAGCACATGCGGCTCGACGGGCTTGTACAGAAAGTCCACGGCGCCGGCCTCGTAGCCGCGGAACATGCGTTGTGCGTCGCGCGTGCCGGCGGTCACGAAGATGATGGGCACATGGCGTGTGCGCTCGCTGCCGCGCATCATCTCGGCCAGCTCGAAGCCGTCCATCTCGGGCATCTGCACGTCGATGAGCGCCAGCGCGACCTCGTGCTTGAGCAGCAGCTCCAGCGCCTCGGTGCCGCAGCGGGCCTGCAGCACCTGCACCTCCTCGCTCTGCAGCAGGGCCGCCAGGGCCAGCAGGTTCTCGTCCAGGTCGTCGACGATCAGGCATTTGATCGGCTCGGCGCGCGCGGGGGCGCTGTCGCTGCGCGCGAAGGGGCCGGGCATGCCCTGGGGCCGGTTCGGGTTCATGCGAGGCTCCGCGGCCGTACGGCCGTGTCGAGTGTGCCCAGCAGCGCGGCCAGCTCGCGCAGCGGCAGCACGAAATCGGCGGGCCCGGTCGCCAGCGCGTACTCGGGCATCACCGGCATCTGCGCATCTGACGGGTCCTGCACCGCCGTGAGGCCGCCGGCGGCGCGCACGGCGGC
>DATKFT010001070.1:0-4326 GCA_035544335.1 Pseudorhodoferax sp. | reverse complement strand
GTCTCGTAGCCCAGGTCGAGCGCCACCGTGCCGATGGCCTGCCCGTCGGCGATCCGCGCCAGGGCCTCGAGCAGGCGCACCTGCAGGCGCCATTCGGTGAAGCTCATGCCGGTCTCGCTCTGGAACAGCCGGGCCAGCGTGCGCCGGCTCAGCCCACCCACGCGCACCCAGTGGTCGATGGACTCCTGCCCGCCCGGATTGCCCAGGATGGCGTCACAGATGCGCACCAGGCGCCGGTCGCTGGGCATGGGCGCGTGCAGCGGCACCTCGGGCAGGCTCTGGATCTCCGCGGCGATGAGGCCCATGACCAGCCAGGGCCGGCCTTCCAGCGCGTAGGCGGCCGGCAACGCCATCGCGGCCAGCACCAGCTCGCGCAACAGCGGCGAGACGGCGATGAGCCGGCACCTGGACGGCAGCGCCTGCAGCAGGTCGGGCTCCAGGTAGAGGGTGCGCAGCTGCACCGCACCGCAATAGCGCGTGCAGTGCACGAGTTCGGCCGGCACCAACAGCGCATGCTGCGGCGGCACGATCCAGCTGCCGGCCGGCGTGGTGACCGAGATCACGCCCGCCACGCCATAGAGGAACTGGGCGCGGCGGTGCGCGTGGCGGACGCCCTCGCCGCCTTGCGGGTAGGCGGCGGCCATGGCGACGATGGGCCGCTCGACCTGCTCGATCAGCCGCGCATAGCGCAGCGCCGCGTCCACCCCGACGATGGCGGGCCCGGTGGCCGCGGAGGATTCAACTTGGCCCAGTGCAGACAGCCCCTGGCCCGGCGAAGACACATGCATGTTGGCCCCTGCGTAGGATCGTTGAGAACGGATGCGCAGCCGCAATTCTGATGCCGCATCTCCAGCGCCCACCATGTCCATGACCACCCTGTCCCTCGTCAGCAAGACCGACCACCTGCGGTTTCTCGAAGCCGCGCTCCATGAGGCCATGCCCGGCGTGCGCTGCCTGTACTGGGGCGACCCCGGATGGGAGCAATCCGAGGTGGCCGTGTGCTGGAACCCGCCGCACGGCGCATTGGCCCAGATGCCCCGCCTGCGCCTCGTGCACTCCAGCGGGGCCGGCGTGGACAACATCCTCGCGGACCGCGCACTGCCCGATGTGCCGCTCTGCCGCATCGTCGACGACAGCGTGACCGAGGGCATGCTGGAGTTCGTCGTCTGGGCCACGCTGTACTTCCACCGGCGCTTCGATCTGGCCGTGGCCCACGCACGGCAGGCGCACTGGTTCCGCCCCGTGCAGCCGCGGACCGCGCGTTGCGGCGTCGGCGTGCTGGGCCTGGGCCAGCTCGGCGCGCAGGTCGCCAGGCGGCTGGCCGACATGCAATTCCAGGTGGCGGGCTGGTCGTGCACCCCCAAGCAGATCGACAAGGTGCAGAGCTTTGCGGGCCGGGAGGCGCTGGGCGGCTTCCTGCAGCGCACGCAGATCCTCATCAACCTGCTGCCGCTGACGGCGGACACCGAAGCCATCCTCGACCGCCACCACCTGGCGCAGCTGCCGCGGGGGGCGGCCCTGGTCCAGTGCGGGCGCGGCCAGCACCTCGTGGTTCCCGATCTCGTCGCGCTGCTGCGCAGCGGGCACCTGCGCGGCGCGGTGCTCGACGTCTTCGAGCAGGAACCGCTCGGCCCGGACGACCCGCTCTGGCACGAGCCCGGCGTGCTCGTCACGCCGCACATGGCCGCACTGGCCAAGCCCGCGACCATCGCGCAGCAGATCGCGGAGAACATGCGGCGGCTGCAGGCCGGCGAGGCGCTGCGCCACCCCGTCGACCGGGTGCGCGGCTACTGACACAGAGGCTGGGGCATCGACGGCGGCAGCGGCCGACGCGGCCGAGGACGCGGCGCCAGGGCGCCGCACCGGCCAGGCCGCTTCAGGCCACCGTGCCACTCTGGCAGTAGGCCTTGGCCACGACCATCCAGCGCCCGTCGATCTCGATCAGCGAGAGGTAGTCGGTGTAGGCCTTGGGGGCGACCAGGCATTCCACCTTGACCACCGCGTTGGCCGGGCCGAGCAGGTCCACCATGAGGATGCGGTCGGCCCGCGGCAGCTGCTGGGAGGCGGGCGAGGGCCGGCCGCGCACGCGCTCGAACCACTCGGGCACGGGCACCACCACCATGCCGCCCTCGCTGGCCATGAACAGGGATGCCTGGGGATGGAAGACCTGCGCCAGCCGCGCGACGTCGCCTTCGTAGAGGCCGTCGAAGTAGTGCTGGATGGCGGTTTCGATCTGCTGAAGTGGGGTGCTCATGGTGTGCTGGAGGTCAGGGGTTGAAAAAACAAGGGCCGCTCACGGCCGGGTTGCGGCAAACATCTTTCCCGGGTTCATGAGGGCCTCGGGGTCCAGGGCCTGCTTGATGCGCTGCATCAGCAGCAGCTCCTGCGGGCTCTTGCGCGCCAGCAGCTCCTGGGCCTTGAGTTGGCCGATGCCGTGCTCGGCGCTGATGGAACCGTTCATGGCGCAGACGCTGTCGTGCACCAGCGCGTAGATCGCGTCCTGGTGCGCGTGCAGCGCGGCGCCGTCGAACTGCGGCGAGCTGCCCACGTTGTAGTGCAGGTTGCCGTCGCCCAGGTGGCCGAAGGTCATGTTGCGCAGGCCCGCAAACTGCTGCTGCAAGAGACCATCGGTGTGCGCGATGAAGGCCTCGATGCGCGAGATGGGCAAGGACAGGTCGTGCTTGAGGCTGGCGCCGGCTTCGGCCTGCGCCAGCGTGATGCTCTCGCGCAGGTGCCACAGGGCCTGGCTTTGCGCGAGGCTCTCGGCAATGGCCACGTCCTGCACTTCGCCGGCCTCGAAGGCCTCGCCCAGCACGCTCTCGAAGCCGGCGCGCGCATGCTGCTCGCCTTCGGCGCCGGACACCTCGAGCAGCGCGAACCACGGCGACGCGGCCGATGCGCCCGTGAACGGCAGCCGCTGTTGCGGGAACTGCGTGGTCACCATCTGCAGGCACAGGCCGGACATGAGCTCAAAGCCTGTCAGCGCCGGCCCGAAGCCCGCGCGCGCGCGCCGCAGGAGCGCCACGGCCTGTCCCACCGTGGCCACGGCCAGCAGCGCCGTGCAGCGCGCGCGCGGCAACGGGAAGAGCTTGAGCACGGCGGCCGTGATGACGCCCAGCGTGCCCTCGCTGCCCACATACAGGTCACGCAGGCTCAGGCCCGTGTTGTCCTTGCGCAGGCCGCGCAGGCCGTCCCAGACCGCGCCGTCCGGCCCCACGACCTCCAGGCCGAGCGTGAGGTCGCGCATGTTGCCGTAGCGCAGCACGGCCGTTCCGCCCGCGTTGCTCGCAAGGTTCCCGCCGATCGTGCAACTGCCCTCGGCGGCCAGCGACAGCGGGAACATGCGGCCGGCGGCGCGGGCCTGCGCCTGGACCGCCTGCAGGATGCAGCCGGCCTCCACCGTGATGGTGTCGTTGTCCACGTCGATCTCGCGCACGCGGTTCAGCCGGGTGGTCAGCAGCACGAGCGCACGGCCGCTGCCGTCGGGCGTCGCACCGCCGACCAGGCCGGTGTTGCCGCCCTGCGGCACGACGGGCGTGCCATGCCGGGCGCACAGCCGCAGCACCTGCGCGACCTCCGTGGTCGTGCCCGGGCGCACGACGGCCAGCGCGCTGCCGTGAAAGCGCCCGCGCCAGTCGCGCAGGTAGGGCGCGGCATCGGCGCCGTGCAGCACATGGGCCGTACCGAGCACGGCCTGCAGTTCATCGAGGAGTGTCATGGCGGAAAGCGGCCGGGCACGAGGGGGGTGCAGACCCGGCTTCAGGCCTGGGACGGCGCGCCGGCGCGCAAGGCGTCGGCCATGTCGGGCTGCGCGCGGATCAGCTGCGCCACGCCGTGTCCCTGCGCATCGTCCAGGCGCTCGAGCGCCGCGATCACGCCCAGCCGGTCGGCGACCGATTTGTCCTGGTTGAGCTTCATCTTGCCCTCGATGCTGCCGATGGGGATGTGCAGCGCCACGATGGCACGCAGGCGCGGCAAGGTCATCGCATCGGGCATGGCGGCGAAGTCCCAGCTGCCGCGCAGCGGGGTGTCGTAGATGCGGACCGTGTCGCGCAGCACGCCGTGGATGACCGACGGCTCTTCGAGCAGCTGCGGCTGCCCACGCACATGGATGGCCGTGTAGTTCCAGGTCGGGAAGGTCTGCTGGTTGACATACCAGCTCGGGGAGATGAAGGCATGCGGCCCCTGGAAGATGACCAGCGCCTCGGCGCCTTCCAGCAGGTCCTGGTACTGCGCGTTGCCACGTGCCAGGTGCGTGGTCAGGCGCCCCTGCTCGCCCTGGCCTGCCTCCAGCAGAAAGGGCAGGTGCGTGGCATTGAGGCCGCG
>DATKFT010001069.1:0-14784 GCA_035544335.1 Pseudorhodoferax sp. | reverse complement strand
CTCGCGCAGCAGCTCTCGCAGCTGACTGCCAAGCGCGAGCGCGACAAGCTGCGCCCGCCGCGCCTGACAGCCATCGCGGGTGCTGTACGCGACGGCCTGCTGGCGGCGTTGCCGTTCGCGCTGACCGGCGCCCAGCAGCGCGTGGTGGCAGAGATCGCGGCCGACCTCGCCCGGCCCCAGCCCATGCACCGGCTGCTGCAGGGCGACGTGGGTTCTGGCAAGACCGTGGTCGCGGCGCTGGCCGCGGCCTGCTGCATGGACGCCGGCTGGCAGTGCGCGCTGATGGCGCCCACCGAGATCCTGGCCGAGCAGCATTTCCGCAAGCTGGCCGACTGGCTGGCGCCGCTGCTGGCCGCGCGCGGGCGGGCCATCGTCTGGCTGGGGGGCGGGCAGAAGAAGAAGGCGCGCGAGGCCGCGCTGGCCAGCATCGCCTCGGGCGAGGCCGCGCTGGTCGTGGGCACGCACGCCGTGATCCAGGACAAGGTGCGGTTCCAGCGCCTGGGCCTGGCCGTCATCGACGAGCAGCACCGCTTCGGCGTGGCGCAGCGCCTGGCGCTGCGCGGCAAGCTCGCGCACGACGGCCAGGAGCCGCACCTGCTCATGATGAGCGCCACGCCCATCCCGCGCACGCTGGCCATGAGCTACTACGCGGACCTGGACGTCTCCACCATCGACGAGCTGCCGCCCGGCCGCACGCCGGTCGTCACGCGCGTCGTGCACGAAGGCCGGCGCGAGGAGGTCGTCGCGCGCATCGCCGAGCAGATCCGCGAGGGCCGGCAGGTCTACTGGGTCTGTCCCTTGATCGAGGAGAGCGAGGCCATCGACCTCGTCAACGCCACGGCCACGCACGCCGAACTCTCGGACGCGCTGCCCGGCGTGCTGGTTGGCCTGCTGCACGCGCGCATGGCCAGCGCCGAGAAGAAGGCCGTCATGGCGCTGTTCACCGAAGGCCTCATGGGCGTGCTGGTCAGCACCACGGTGATCGAGGTCGGCGTGGACGTGCCCAATGCCTCGCTGATGGTCATCGAGCATGCCGAGCGCTTCGGCCTGTCGCAGCTGCACCAGCTGCGCGGGCGCGTGGGCCGCGGCGCGGCGGCCTCGGCCTGCGTGCTGCTCTATTCCACGGGCGAGGCGCCGCGCCTGGGCGAGACGGCGCGCGCGCGGCTCAAGGCCATGGCCGAGACCACCGACGGCTTCGAGATCGCGCGGCGCGACCTCGAGATCCGTGGCCCGGGCGAGTTCCTGGGCGAGCGCCAGTCCGGCGCGCCGCTGCTGCGCTTCGCCGATCTCGAGGAGGATGCCGAGCTGCTGGCCTGGGCCCGCGACCTGGCGCCGCGTCTGCTGGACGGCAGCCCGGCGCTGGCCGAGCGGCATGTGCAGAGATGGCTGGGCGGAAAAGCGGAATTTCTCAAGGCCTAGTGCCGAGGGCCACAATACGGACATGACGCTGAACGAGTTGAAGTACATCGTCGCCGTGATCGCTGCAGCGAAGGGCGAGGGGCCCCGCTTGCGGGGATCGACCCGCGCAGGCGATCGGCAACGGCGTGCGTCCGTGAACGGAGCAGTGGGATGGCACTGACCGAATTGAAGTACATCGTCGCCGTGATCGTCGGAGCGAAGGGCGAGGGGCCCCGCTTGCGGGGATCGACCCGCGCAGGCGATCGGCAACGGCGTGCGTCCGTGAACGGAGCAGTGGGATGACACTGACCGAATTGAAGTACATCGTCGCCGTTGCCCGCGAGAAGCACTTCGGCAAGGCCGCCGAGGCCTGCTTCGTCTCGCAGCCCACGCTGTCGGTGGCCATCAAGAAGCTCGAGGAAGAGCTGGACCTCAAGCTGTTCGAGCGCAGCGCCAACGAGGTCACGGTCACACCGCTGGGCGAGGAGATCGTGCGCCAGGCGCAGAGCGTGCTGGAGCAGGCCGCCAACATCAAGGAGATCGCCAAGCGTGGCAAGGACCCGCTGGCCGGCCCGCTCAAGCTCGGCGTGATCTACACCATCGCGCCCTACCTGCTGCCCGACCTGGTGCGCAACGCGATCGCACGCACGCCGCAGATGCCGCTCATGCTGCAGGAGAACTTCACGGTCAAGCTGCTGGAGTCCGTGCGCACGGGCGAGCTCGATTGCGCCATCATGGCCGAGCCCTTCCCGGATGCGGGCCTGGCGGTCGCGCCGCTGTACGACGAGCCCTTCGTGGCCGTCGTGCCCATCGGCCACCCGCTGGCCGCGCAAGACCACATCACGGCCCAGCAGCTCAAGGCCGAGACCATGCTGCTGCTGGGCAACGGCCATTGCTTTCGCGACCATGTGCTCGAGGTCTGCCCCGAGTTCGCACGCTTTTCCAGCGACGCCGAAGGCATCCGCAAGAGCTTCGAAGGCTCCTCGCTGGAAACCATCAAGTACATGGTCGCCGCCGGCATGGGGGTGACGCTGGTGCCGCGCCTGGGCGTGCCCAGCGAGGCGCTGGACCCCAAGGCCAAGCGCAAGCGCGCCGACGAACCCTATGTGAAGTATTTGCCCTTCGACGGCGACCCGCCCACGCGCCGCGTGGTGCTGGCCTGGCGCCGCAGCTTCACGCGCTACGAGGCGATCGCGGCGCTGCGCAACGCCATCTACGCCTGCGCCTTGCCCGGCGTCAAGCGCCTGTCCTGATCCAGCGCAAGGCTATCGCAGGCATAGCCCGTCCGGGGCGCGCGGCGACACGGGCGCATGTTAAAAAACCACCTTTGTCCCAACAGGAGCATGGCATGGCCAAGAAGAAGTCCCTCGTGCAAGCCAGCGGCGGCGCGCCCAGCATCAACATCGGCATCGGCGAGAAGGACCGCGCCGCGATCGCGCAGGGCCTGTCGCGGCTGCTGGCCGACACCTACACGCTGTACCTGACCACGCACAACTTCCACTGGAACGTGACGGGCCCCATGTTCAACACGCTGCACGTGATGTTCATGGGCCAGTACACCGAGCTCTGGAACGCGGTCGATCCCGTGGCCGAGCGCATCCGCTCGCTGGGCCACAAGGCGCCGGGCTCCTATGCGCAGTTCGGCGCGCTGACCAGCCTGGCCGATGCGCCGACCGAGCCGCCGGCCGCGCTCGAGATGGTGCGCATCCTGGTCAAGGGCCACGAGGCCGTGGCCCGCACCGCGCGCGAGCTGTTCCCGATCGCCGACAAGGCCGCCGACGAGCCCACGGCCGACCTGCTCACGCAACGCCTGACCGTGCACGAGCAAACCGCCTGGATGCTGCGTTCGCTGCTCGAGGAGTAATTGGCCGCGACCCTGCCGGCGCCCGCACCCGGGCGGCTGGCGCTGTACCTGGACCTGATCCGCTGGAACCGCCCGGCGGGCTGGCTGCTGCTGCTGTGGCCCTCGCTGGCCGCACTGTGGATCGCGGCCGGCGGTTTTCCGGGCTGGCATCTGCTCGCGGTGTTCGTGCTGGGCACCATCCTCATGCGCAGCGCGGGCTGCTGCATCAACGATGTGGCCGACCGCGAGTTCGACCGCCATGTCAAGCGCACGGCGCAGCGGCCCGTGACCAGCGGGCGCATCTCGCCGCGCGAGGCGCTGCTGTTCGGCGCGGTGCTGGCGCTGGCCGCCTTCGGCCTGGTGCTCACGCTGAACCTGGCCACGATCGCCTGGTCGTTCGCGGCGCTGGCCGTCACGCTGGTCTACCCCTACGCCAAGCGCTACGTGTCCATGCCGCAGGCCGTGCTGGGCGTGGCCTTCAGCTTCGGCATCCCGATGGCTTTTTCCGCCGTGCGCGGCGGCCCGTCCTGGGCGCTGTTCGGCGGCGGTGCCTTCAGCCTGCAGGCGGCCTGGGACAGCGTGCCGCTGCTGGCCTGGGTGCTGCTGCTGGGCAACTTGTGTTGGGTGATCGCCTACGACACCGAGTACGCCATGGTCGACCGCGACGACGACCTCAAGATCGGCATGAAGACCTCGGCCATCACGCTGGGCCGCTTCGACGTGGCGGCCGTGCTGGCCTGCTATGCGCTGTTCCTGGCGGTCTGGACGCTGGCGCTGCGGTCCCTGGTGCCGGGCTGGCCGTTCTACGTGGGCATTGCCGCGGCCGCCGCGCAGGTGCTCTGGCACGGCACGCTGATCAAGGACCGCACGCGCGAAGGCTGCTTCCGGGCCTTCCGGCTCAACCACTGGCTGGGCTTTGCGGTGTTCGCGGGCATCGTGGCCGGCTACGCGCTGCGCTGAGCGTAGCGCGCCGGCGCTGCTACTTGGCGGACTGCTCGCGCCGCAGTTCCATGCTGTAGGTATAGCGGTCGCCGGGATGCGTGGTCACGGTGACCTCGAACATGCCGCTGCGCATGCCCGTGTAGCGCCGCACCACGGTGAGGCAGGAGGAGCCGGCCTCGACCTGCAGCTCCTTGGCGATCCGGGCCGGGATGTTGCTCGCGAAGATGTCCATCTGCGCGTACTCGACGGCCTCGCCGAACATCTTCTCGATCTGCAGGTGCACCGAGGTGCGCGCATGGTCGCGGCGCTTGATCACGTCCGCGTACTTGGGCAGCACGTAGATCTCGGTCCAGTTCAGCGGCCGGTCGCTCTCGTCGTCGTAGCGCAGCGAGTCGATGCGGAACCAGCGCTGGCCCAGCTCGCACTTGAGCAGTGCGGCCAGCCGCTGGTCGGCCGCCACCTCCTCGGACGCGACCGTCTTGCGGAAGGTCGTCGTGGGGTAGCGCAGCCACTGCTCGATCGTGCCCACGCGGTGCGTGAACATGTTGTGCGGAGACGATGCGATGACGACCGATCCGGCGCCGGCGCGGCGCTGGATCAGGCCTTTTTCGAGGATCACGCGCAAGGCCTCGCGCATGGTGTTGCGGCTGGTCGCGAACAGCTCGCAGAGCTCGGCCTCCGTGGGCAGCAGGCTGCCCAGCGGGTAGCGGCCTTCCTGGATGTCCTGCAGCAGCACGGCTGCAATCTCGCGGTACCGCGGCGTCGTGGTGCGCTTAGTCTGGTTGTCGCGGGGTACTGAAGGCTTCATCGATCGCTACGGTCTCTCCGACTCGCATCGATGCTATCACCGCCTCGAACGCGGAAACGGTGTCCAGCATCTGCGCGGGCGTGACCGGGAACGGCGCGTGCCCGGCCACGGCCGCGGCGAAGGCCTCCAGCTGGTCGCGCTCGGCGTCGCGCACGGGCAGCGCGATGCGCTCGGGCGCACTGCCGCTGCGCCGCACGACCAGCTCGTGCGCACCCAGGGCTTCGGCGGAGGCCCGCGTGCCGAACAGGTGGATGCGCCAGAACAGCGGCGTCGCGCGGATCGTGGTGAGCAGCCCGCTCATGCCATTGGCAAAGCGCAGGCTCGCGGTGGCCGTGTCCAGCGGCGGCAGCGCCTCGCGGAAGCCGGTCAGCGTGGCGTGCACCTGCCGCACCGGGCCGGCCAGGCCGATCATGGTGTCCAGCGCATGCAGGCCCGAACCCGTCATGCCGCCGCCCGGCGACTCGCTTGCCTGCGTGCGCCAGCCACCCAGCACCTGGTTGGAGTTCTCGTTGCTGTTGTGGCCCTCGATGTGCAGCAGCTGGCCCAGCTCGCCCGCGGCCACCATCTGCGCGATGGCCTGGGTGCTGGGCCAGAAGCGCCGGTTGTGCCCCACGCCCAGCACCACGCCGGCCTGGGCGCAGGCCTGGACCATGGCGGCGGCGTCCGCGCGCTCGAGCGCGAGCGGCTTGTCGCAGAACACATGCTTGCCGGCGCGTGCGCAGGCCTCGACCTGCTCGCGGTGCAGCGAATGCGGGGTCACGAGCACGATGGCCTGCACCTGCGGGTCGCGCAGCGCGACGCCGAGATCGGCGGCCAGCGGCATGCCGTGCTGGTCGCAGAAGGCCTGTGCCGCCTGCGGCGCCGTGTCGATGGCCTGCACGAAGCGCAGCACCTCGCTGTGGCCCTGCACGGCGTTGACCAGCGTGCGGCCCCAGCGCCCCAGCCCGACGATGGCGGCGCGGATCATGCGCGCCTCCGGCGGATGGCTTCGATGACGGCCGCGCTGTCGCGTGCGCCGTCCTCGGCCACGCACTCGCGCAGCAGCTGCGCATTGGCCTGCAGCAGCGGCAGCTCCTGGCGCAGTGCGGCCGCTTCCTGGAGCATGAGTTCCGCATCCTTGAGCGTCTGCGCGATCTTCGATTGCGGTGCGTAATCCTGTCGGAGCATCTTTTCTCCCTTGGTGTCCATGACTTGCGAGTAGGCCGCGGAGGCGCGCAGCGTGGTGAGGAAGGCCGTGGTGTCCAGTCCCAGCCGTTCCGCGAACACCAGGCCTTCGGCCAGCGCGCAGCGGTTGAGCTGCAGCACGAGGTTGATGGCCAGCTTGGCGCGCGCCGCGTCGCCCGGCGCGCCGACCACGATGTGGCGCGGGCAGATCGCGGCGATGACGGGGCCGCAGGCCGCGATGGCCGCGGGCGCGCCGGACAGCAGGCCGACCGCGTCGCCTGCGGCCAGCTGCGCGCTGGTGCCCGAGATCGGGAACTCCACGAAATCCACGCCCGCCTGCGCCGCGCGCGCGGCGAGCGCGGCCACGGGGCGCGGCTCGCAGGTCGAGGTGCACAGCACGGTGCGCGCGGCCTGTCCCAGGCAGGCCTGCAAGGCGTCGCCGACCTGGGCCATGGTGTGGACCGCCAGCACGATGGTGTGGCAGTCGCGGGCCAGTGCGGCGATGCTGGCCGCGGGCACGACACCCGCCGCCGCCGACTGCGCGAGCCGGCCGGGGTCGAGGTCGTAGCCGACGACCGCGAAGCCGGCCGCGCGCAGCCGGCGGCTGATCGCGCCGCCCATGAAGCCCAGGCCGATCACGCCGATCGGCGCCTGCGCGCGCGCCGGCGCGGAAGAAGCGGTAGCGGTGGTCAAGGCAGCTTATTGGGGCTCGATGCCCGCCAGTTTGATGTCGGCGGTCCACTTGACGATCTCCGCCTTGATGAACTCACCGAAGGGCTCGGGGCCCATGGGCGCGACTTCGACGCCGAAGTTGCCGAAGTGGGTCTTGAACTCGGGCTTGTTCAGGTTGGCCAGCACCGCATTGCTGATCTTCGTGACCACGTCCTTGGGCGTGCCGGCCGGCGCGACCAGGCCGTACCAGAAGCCGGTCGAGTAGCCCGGAATGGTCTCGGCGATGGCCGCGATGTCCGGTGCCAGCGAGGAGCGCTGCGCCGAGCTCACGCCCAGGCCCTTGAGCTTGCCGCCCTTGATCTGCGCCAGCGAGATGGCGAGGTCGGCGAAGGTGTAGTCCAGGTCGCCCGCGATCACGTCGTTGACGGCCAGCGGCACGCTGCGGTAGGGCGCATCGACCGAGCTGAACTGGCCGGCCGCCTTGAGCTTGGCCATCGTGACCTGCACACCCGAGGAACCGTAGCCGCCGTTGAGGCCGCCCTTGCGCGTCTTGGCCACGGCCAGGAACTCCTTGATGTCGCGTGCCGGGAAGTCCTCGCGCACGAGCAGCATGGGCGAGGTGCGCGCGGCCATCACCACGGGCGTGAAGTCCTTGACGGGGTCGTAGGGCAGCTTCTTGAACAGGCCCACGTTGGCGGCCTGGATCGAATTGGTGGTCAGCAGCAGCGTGTAGCCATCGGGGGCCGAGCGGGCCACCTCGGTCGCGCCGATGTTGCCCAGCGCGCCGGCCTTGTTGTCGATCACGACGGGCTGCGACAGCGAGTCCTGCAGCTGCTTGCCCAGCAGCCGCGCGATCTGGTCGGGCAGGCTGCCGGCGCCGTAGGCCACGACGATACGGATCGGCTTGTTCGGAAAGGCTTGGGCGCTGGCCGCGAACGGAACCACCGTGCCCAGGACGGCCAGGGCCGCCACCACACATCGTGCAAAACGCATCACATTGTCTCCTCGGAGTTGGAATTTCGGTCGTCAGGGTGGCTGGTGTGTCGATCTGTCATGTACCTACATTTCATGTTGGTTCATTGGTGGACTCGACTTAACCAATTGATTTTTATTGAAATTAATTTTATTTGAATTCTAAATGTACCTACAAAGATTAAATTAGACTCCTGGCCTCAGGGGGCGAGGGCCGCGCGCGAGGCCGCTGCCGGACCCCCGGCTTTCCTGTCCATTTCCCGGAGGTTTTTCCCGTGTCGAATCCCAGTGCTGACAGCGGCCGCCTGCGCGCCGTGCTCGGAACCGCAACGCCAGGCGGTGGCTTTCCGCTGTACGGCGATGCGCTCGTCGCCACCATCCACGCCGTCGATCCCAGCCTGGAGATCGTTGCGCGCAACACCAAGGGCAGCACCGAGAACGTGCCGCTGCTCGACGCGGGCGAACTCGACATCGCGCTGGTCCAGGGCGAGGTGGCCTCGCCGGCGCTGGCCCGGCCGGACTCGGCCCTGCGCATCGTGGCCGCCATGTACTCCTCGCCTGGCATGTTTGCGGTGCGCCCCGACAGCCCCTGCCGGCGCATCGCCGACCTGCGCGGCAAGACCATCGCGCTGGGCGCGCGCGGCTCCGGCCTGACCATCCTGGGCCGCAGCGTGCTGGCTGCCGTGGGCATCGACCCGGACCGCGACATCGAGGCGATCTACCTGGACCGCGCCGGCGACGGGCCCGGCATGGTGCAGGACGGGCGCGTGGCCGCGCTGTGGGGCGCGGGCATCGGCTGGCCCGGCTTCACGACGCTGGCCGAGAGTGCCGAGGGCGCGCGCTTCATCGTTCCGGACGCGGCGGACATCCCGCGCATCCTGGCCAGCAACGCCGCGATCAAGGCGCTCGAGATCCCCGCGCAGGCCTACCGCGGCATCGCCGCGCCGCTGCGCTCCGTGGGCTCGTGGAGCTTCGTGCTTGCGCGCGGCGACCTGCCCGAGGAACTGGGCTGGCGCATCGCATCGGCCTTGCACCGGGGCGAGTCGGCCATCGCGGCCCGCCTCGCGCAGGCGCGTGAAACCACGGCCGCCAACACCGTGGCCGCCATGCCGTCGCGCCAGCTGCTGCACCCCGGCGTCGCGCGCTACCTGCAAGAGGCCGGCCTGCTGGCCTGAGCGAGCATGGCCCGCGCCGCATCCCGGGGCCTGGCATGCCGTTGTCCCGCATGAGCGTGCAGGCTGCTGGCGGCGGTCGGTCGGGTGCATGGCGGCGCGCGGTGGGGGCAGGGGGCTCAGGCGGCGGCCAGCGGCTGCGCGGCGAAGGCGCCGTCCGCCTCGAGCTGCGCGATCAGCGCCTGCTCCTGCGCGGGCGTCATCGCCACCAGCGGCGCACGCACCTGGGCCCAGCGCCGGTCCTGGTACTGGTGGGCCAGCACGCTCTTGACCGCCGGGATCATCGGGAAGGCCTCGACGATCTGGCGCCGGCGTGCCACGCCGACCTGCAGTGCGTCGGCATCGGCCTGCTGCCAGTGGTCGTACAGCTGGCGCAGCGCGACGAGGTTGCTGTTGCCCGTCGCCGTGATGCAGCCCGCGCCGCCCGCGCGCAGGTTGTTCAGCATCAGCGCCTCGGACGCCGAGAACACGCGCAGCGTCGGGAAGGCCTGGATGACCGACAGCGTGTTGGCCCAGTTGCCCGAGCTGTCCTTGAGCCCCGCGATGACGCCGGGGTAGGCCTTGAGCAGGCGCTCGATCAGGCCCAGCGAGATGCCCAGGCTCGTCATCTGGGGGATGTGGTACAGGTAGACCCGCAGGGCTGCGCTGCCCACGCGCTCGATGAGCTCGCTGTAGAAGGCGAACAGGCCATCGTCGTTGACCGCGGGCGACTTGTAGAAGAACGGCGGCAGCACCAGCGCGCCCGCGCAGCCTGCAGCGACCACGGTCTTGGTGAACTGCACGGCATCGGGCAGCGCGGCCGAGCCGGTGCCGGGCAGCAGCTGCGCGGGGCGCACGCCGTTGGCGATCAGGAACTGCAGCAGCTCGCTGCGTTCACCCAGGCTCAGCGAGTTGGCCTCGCTCGTCGTGCCCAGCATGGCCAGCCCATGGGCGCCCTGCGCGAGCAGCGTGCGGCAGTGCTGCAGGAACAGCGCGCTGCTGACGCGGCCGTCCGTTTCGAATGGGGTGGAGGCGGGGATCCAGATGCCTTCGCACAGTGCGTTCATGTTCATGCTCACCTTGGTGGTCGTGTCGAGAAAAGCTTGCCCGTCATCCACGGTCTCGGCCCTGCGCGAGGTGGGTGGTTCCGGTGGATGCACAGTGGGCAAAGTCTAGGAATGCCGGCGCGCGCGCGTTCCACGTTTTCTATTGCGTGCATTAGAAAAACGGGGGGCGCCGCAGGCCGCGCGCGGGCCGCCGGGGCGCTACGCTGTCGTCACGGGGATGCGCCGCCCTTGTCGACCACCGGAACGTGGGGAGCGGCGCCTCCATGAGACGACTACCGCTTGGCGCGCTGGCCCATTTCGAGGCCGTTGCGCGCTTGAAGAGTTTTTCGATGGCCGCTGGTGAACTGAGTCTGAGCCAGGGCGCCGTGAGCCAGCAGATCAAGTCGCTGGAGCAGCGCCTCGGCAAACCCCTGTTCGTGCGCGAGCATGGCGGGCTGCGCCTGACGCCCGAGGGCTCGCGCCTGTACCCCGCGGCGCGCCAGGCCTTCGGCCTCATCGAGGGCGCCTGCGGCGCGATCCACGGCAGCAGCATCAAGGCTTCGCTGCGCATCGGCTCGCTGCCCACGCTGGCCTTCTACTGGCTCATCCCGCGCCTGGCGCAGTTCCGGGCCGCCCACCCGCACCTGGAGGTCGAGGTGGTCTCACTGCCGTCCGACTTCGTGCGCAGCAGCTTCTTTCCCAAGCTCGACGCGGTCGATGTCGACGTCGCGCTGACCTATGGCGACGGCAGCTGGGCGGGGCTGGAATCGCTGCGGCTGTTCGACGAGGAAATGCTTGTGACCTGCGCGCCCGCCTACCTGGCCGGCCATCCCATGCGCACCATGTCGGACCTGCGGCGCGCCACGCTGATCCAGCACACCACGCGGCCCAACGTCTGGCACGAATGGGCCGCGGCCTACGGGCCGTCCAACCTGCGCGACGGCGAGGGCCCGCGCTTCGAGCACTTCTTCATGATCGCCCAGGCCGCGCTCTCGGGGCTGGGCGTGGCCCTGCTGCCCGCCTTCGTCGTCGAGCAGGCGATCGCGCAGGGGCAGCTCGTGCAGGTCTTTGCGAACCGGCTGCGCATGAAGATGGCCTACCACCTCGTCTGGCCGGCCGCGAGCCGCGACAACCGCCAGGTGCTGGAGCTCATCGACTGGGCCTCGGAGCTGCGCACCTCCTCTTTCCACTCCACCATCCACCCATCCACCCAGCCATGACAGCAGCGTCCTCTCCGCTTCCGATCAACCTGCCCACGGCCCAGGCGCCGCGCTGCGCGCCGCCGCTGGCCCACACGCGTGCCCCGCGCCAGCCGCTGCCCGCGCTCGCGTGCGACAGCCATCTGCACATCCTGGGGCCAGCCAGCCGCTACCCGTATTCCGACCAGCGCGTCTACACGCCCGGGGACTGCCTGTCCGCGGACTACGCGCGCGTGCAGCAGGCGCTGGGCCTGCAGCGCTGCGTGCTCGTGCAGCCCAGCGTGTATGCGCAGGACAACAGCGTGCTGCTGCAGGCCCTGCAGGACCATGGCGATGCCGCGCGCGGCGTCGCCGTGATCGGTGCGCAGACCTCGGCGACCGAGCTTGCGGACATGCACGCGCTGGGCGTGCGCGGCGTGCGCGTGAACCTCGTCGATGTGCGCGAGCCGGACGCCCGGTTTCCGATCGACGCGCTGCTGCGCCTGGAGGAGCGCATCCTGCCGCTGCACTGGCACATCGAGCTGCTCGTGCACGTGGACGCGCATCCGGACCTGGACGTGCAGCTCTCGCGCCTGAGCGTTCCGGTGGTCTTCGGGCACATGGGCTACCTGAGCCGCGGCGCGTCCGTGCAGAGCGCGGGCCTGCACGCCATGGTCCAGCTCGCGCAATCGGCCCGGGCCTGGATCAAGCTCACGGGCCCCTACCGCCTGGGCGCGGCGCCGTTCGGCGTGGCCGGCGAGATCGCGCGGCGCCTGGTCGGCGAGTGCTGCGACCGGCTCGTGTGGGGCAGCGACTGGCCGCACGTGATGGTGCAGGGTGCGATGCCCGACGACGGCGAGCTCATGGACCTGCTCTTCGACTGGGTGCCCGATGCGAACGACCGGCGCAGCATCCTGGTCGACAACCCGGCCGTGCTGTACGGCTGGGTGTAGCGTGCAGAAGAGGGGGCGGCGCGCGTTCTCAGCGCGCGGCCACCCGGGTCGGGTAGTCCGGCAGGTCGAAGCGGGCGGCCGCGAGCTGTTCGAGCACCGGGCGTCCCACCGCGTCGTCGACCGCCACGAGCGGTGGGCGCACGGTGCGCCACTGCGCGTGGTCCGCGAAGTGGCCCACGACGTACTTCATGGCCGGGATCATCGGCACCGCCGTGAAGATGTTGCGCACCACATCGGCGCTGGCCTGCAGCGCCGCGCCCTCCGCACCGTGCCAGCCCTGGATCAGCGCATGGATGCCGGCCGGGTTGATGTTGGCGGTCGCGCTGATGCAGCCCGCGCCGCCGATGGGCATGGATTGGGACAGCAGCGATTCGCTGGCCGGGAACACGTCGAAGCCGTCCTGGGCGAAGTGGTCGATCATGGCCTTGGAATTCGCCCAGTCGCCCGAGGAGTCCTTGGCGCCCGCGATGACCTCCGGGTAGCGCTTGCGCAGCCGCTCGATGAGCTTGAGCGTGATCGGGACCTGCGTGAACTGCGGGATGTGGTACAGGTAGATCGGCACGCAGCCGCTGCCCACACGCTCGATGACCTCGGCGTAGTAGGCGAACAGGCCCTCGTCCGAGACGCCCTTGAAGTAGAACGGCGGCAGCATCAGCGCACCGGCCGCGCCGATCCGCGTGGCATGGCGCGTCAGCGCGACCGCATCGTCGAGCGCGCAGGCGCCGGTGCCCGGCATGAGCTTGGCGGCCGGGATGCCGGCCTCGAGCAGCCGGTCCGTGAGCGACAGGCGCAGCGCCGTCGAGACCGAGGCCGCTTCGGAGTTGGTGCCGAAGATCGCCAGACCCGCGTTCTGCGAGAGCAGCCACTGGCAGTGGGCGAGGTAGCGCGCGAAATCGGGCTGCAGTTCGGCGTCGAAGGGCGTGAGGACGGGCGCGAGAACGCCGCGGATGCGTTGGACCATGGTGGTGCAGGAGGTTCGGGAAGACAAAGGGGGGGCGGCCCGTGGGCCGCAGGAAGGGCCGTGCCGGTGGCGCTCAGGGCGCGGCGTAGCTCTCCATGGGGCGGTCGTTGAGATCGGCCCAGGCGGCGCGCGTGGCCTCGGATGCCGGCAGGTTCACGGCGACCTGGCGCGGCGGGATCGGCCGCATGAACCAGGTGTCGTAGATCCTGGCCAGCTGCCCGCTCGCGACCATGGCCCGGATGCTGTCGTCCACGGCGCTCTTGAACGCGGGGTCGCCCTTGGGCAGCATGATGGCGATGGGCTCGGTGCTCAGCGACTCGCCGACGATGCGGTAGGCGCCCGGGTCCTTGGCGCTGGAGATCAGGGTGGCCAGGATCTGGCTGTCGTTGACGAAGGCGTCGGCGCGCCGGTTCTCCAGCATCAGAAAGGCCTCGGCGTTGTCCTTGACGAAGACCTCCTTGAAGTCGGCGTTGGCCGCGCGCTTGTGCTTGCGCAGGTGCTGCACGGCGGTGCCGCCGGTCGCGCTCGTCACGGTCTTGCCACCCAGCTGCTCGATCGAGGTGATGCCCGAGTCGGCGCGCACCAGCATGCGGATGGTCTCCACGAACAGCGTGGGCGCGAACGCCACGTCGCGCTGGCGTGCCGCGGTGTTCGTGGTCGAGCCGCATTCCATGTCCAGCGTGCCGTTGGTCATGAGCGGCATGCGGTTGGCATTGGTGACCGAGGTGTAGCGGATCTCCAGCCTGTCCAGCCCCAGCTTGCGCTGCAGGTCGGCCACGACCTGCTTGCACACATCGATGTGAAAGCCCACGTACTGCTCCGCGCCGACGGCGTAGGACAGCGCGCCCGAGGCCTCGCGCACGCCGATCGAGACCGTGCCGCGCTCCTTGAGGTTCTTCAAGGTGTCCACGGTCTGGGCCTGGGCGGCGCAGGCGAGCAGGGCGGCGGCGAGCACGAGGGCACGGGACGCGAGCGGGAAGGCTTTCATGGGGATCTCCAGGGGGCGAGGGGGAAGGCGGTCGGGAGAGGGGGCAGAGGAGGGGGCTCAGGCGTTCAGCAGGCTGCCGAACTGCTGCAGGTCGACGTTGCCGCCGCTGACCAGGATCCCGATGCGGCGGCCTTCGAGCGCGGCCCGCATGCCGCGTGCGCCGGCCAGCGCCAGGCAGCCCGTGGGCTCGACCATCAGCTTCATGCGCGACGCGAAGAAGCGCATGCAGTCCACGAGCTGCGGGTCCGTGGCCGTCAGAACGTCGCTCACATGGCGCTGGATCAGCGCGAAGTTGTGCTGGCCCAGGTACTTGGTCTGGGCACCGTCGGCGATGGTCTTGGGCGCGTCGATGGCCACGATGCGGCCCGCGCGGAACGACTGCTGTCCGTCGTTGCCGGCTTCGGGCTCCACGCCGTAGAGCCGGCAGTCGGGCGACAGCGCGCGCACGGCCAGCGCGGAGCCCGCCAGCAGGCCGCCGCCGCCCAGCGGCGAGAACAGCGCGTCCAGCGGGCCGGTCTCTTCGAGCAGCTCCAGCGCCGCCGTGCCCTGGCCTGCGATCACGTCGGGGTGGTCGTAGGGCGGGATGATGCTGGCGCCATCGCGCTGCGCGAGCGCCTCGCTGATCGCCACGCGGTCCTCGGTGTAGCGGTCGTACAGCACGATCTGGGCGCCGTAGCCGCGCGTGGCCTCGATCTTGACCTGCGGAGA
>DATKFT010001068.1:0-7258 GCA_035544335.1 Pseudorhodoferax sp. | reverse complement strand
GGCCGCCAGGCCGCTGTTGATCTGCAGCGCGCCCATGCCCAGCGAGGCGGCCACGCCGAAGGCGGTGGCGATCACCGCCAGCACGTTGACCACCGGGCCGAGCCGGTTCAACGGCGCCCAGGGCAAGGCCTGCACGGCCGTGCTGACCAGGGCCGAGCCATTGCGCCGGAACTGGAAGAAGGCGATCGCGAGCGCCACGATGCTGTAGACCGCCCAGGGGTGCAGGCCCCAGTGGAAGAAGCTGTAGCGCATGGCGGCGCTGGCGGCCTCGGGCGTGTTCGGCGCGATGCCGGGCGGCGGCGAGCCGTAGTGCGAGATCGGCTCGGCCACGCCCCAGAACACCAGTCCGATGCCCATGCCGGCGGCGAACAGCATCGAGAACCAGGTGGCGACCGAGAACTCGGGTTCCTCGTCCTCCGCGCCGAGCTTCAAGTCGCCGAAGCGGCTGAACGCGAGCACCACGGCCAGCACCACGAGGCCCAGCACCACCCACAGGTAGAACCAGCCGAAGTTGCGCGTGATCAGCACCAGCGCGCTGTCGAACACGGCGCCCAGGTGGTCGGGCGCGAAGATGCCCCACAGCACGATGGCAAGGATGCTTCCGGCAGAGACGATGAGTTGCATGGGAGGCCCTTTCGTTCGGTGGGAGCATGCCAGACAAAGCCGCACAGGCAGGCGGCCGCAAAGCAAAGCGGGCCCCTGGGGGCCCGCTGCTTCAAGCGCGCAAGCGCAGGGGCGTCACTCGGCGTCCGGCTGCGACAGCAGCGGCAGGTCGGTGTCGCTGCCCTTGCCCAGGAGGCCCACGCCCGAATAGATCGCGAGCTTGTCGCGCGTGTCGGCGATGTCCAGGTTGCGCATGGTCAGCTGGCCGATGCGGTCGGCCGGCGTGAAGGCCGCGTCTTCCACCTTCTCCATCGACAGGCGCTCGGGCTTGTAGGTCAGGTTGGGGCTGACCGTGTCCATCAGCGAGTAGTCGTTGCCGCGGCGCAGTTCCAGCGTGACCTCGCCCGTGACGGCGCGCGCCACCCAGCGCTGCGCGGTCTCGCGCAGCATCAGGGCCTGGCTGTCGAACCAGCGGCCCTGGTACAGCAGGCGGCCCAGGCGGCGGCCGTTGGCGCGGTACTGCTCGATGGTGTCCTCGTTGTGGATGCCGGTGACCAGGCGCTCGTAGGCGATGTGCAGCAGCGCCATGCCCGGGGCTTCGTAGATGCCGCGGCTCTTGGCCTCGATGATGCGGTTCTCGATCTGGTCGCACATGCCGATGCCATGGCGCCCGCCGATGGCGTTGGCTTCCATGAACAGCGCCAGCGGGCTCTCGAACGTGCGGCCGTTCAGCGCCACGGGCTGGCCTTCCTCGAAGCGGATCGTGACCGTCTCGGGCTTGACCTGCACGTCCTCGCGCCAGAACGCCACGCCCATGATGGGCTTGACGATGTGCATGCCGGCGTTCAGGAACTCCAGGTCCTTGGCCTCGTGCGTGGCGCCCAGCAGGTTGGAGTCGGTCGAGTAGGCCTTCTCCACGCTCATCTTGTAGTCGAAGCCGTTGGCGATGAGGTACTCGCTCATCTCCTTGCGCCCGCCCAGCTCGTCGATGAAAGCCTGGTCCAGCCAGGGCTTGTAGATGCGCAGCTTGGGGTTGGCGAGCAGGCCGTAGCGGTAGAAGCGCTCGATGTCGTTGCCCTTGTAGGTGCTGCCATCGCCCCAGATGTCCACGCCGTCCTCGCGCATGGCCACCACCAGCACGGTGCCCGTGACCGCACGGCCCAGCGGCGTGGTGTTGAAGTAGGTCGCGCCGCCCGTGCTCACATGGAACGCGCCGGACTGGATGGCCGCGATGCCCTCGGCCACCAGCTGCGGGCGGCAATCGATCAGGCGCGCCTTCTCGGCGCCATAGGCCAGCGCCTTGCGCGGGATGTCGTCGTAGTCGGTCTCGTCGGGCTGGCCCAGGTGGGCCGTGTAGGCGCAGGGAATGGCGCCCTTGGCGCGCATCCAGTGCACGGCGGCGCTGGTGTCCAGGCCGCCGGAGAAGGCGATGCCGACGCGCTCGCCTGCGGGCAGGCGGTTCAGGATGGTGGCGGTCATGGGAATGGGTCCGGAATCAGAGGCGAAAAGCCTGGATTCTAGGAGGCTGGGCGCGCCCGGCCACCTGCCGCGGTTTGCCTGGCGGGATGCCAGCGCCTGTGCCAGCCCCCTCCCGCCTGGACGGGTCACGTAAAAAGTCTTTCTCACGAACAAATACTGTTACTTATTTGGTCAAAATAAGAACAAATCGCCCAGGCCCCTGGCCAGCGCGCGCAAGGCCTTCTGCGCACGGGCGATGCCACACACCACAGAGCAAGCGCATGAACACCCTCCTCCACACCGTCCGCGCCACGCGCACCACGCTGGCCATGGCCTTGGCGCTGATCACCAGTGCCGCCTTCGCCGCGCCGAGCAACGACATCACGGTCCGTCCGCCCGCCGGTGGCGGCTTTGCGGTGCAGAGCCAGGACGGCAACACCAACCACCTGCGCGTGCAGGAAGGCAGCGGCAGGGTCAGCCTCCCCGGCCTGCCTGCGGCGACCGCACAGGACCAGCCGACCTGCTTCAACGCCGGCAGCGGCGTGCTGGGGCCTTGCGCATCCGGCGTGGGCAGTGGCGCGGGCAGCATGAGCTTCTCCAGCACCTCCGACGCCGCCACGACCACCGTGCTGGGTGGTGTGCTGAACCAAGTCGCCGTGCTGCCGCTGTCCGGCCATGTAGTCACCGCTCCGACGCTCGTGTTGCCCGCAGGCAGCCCGCTCGTGCGCGCGAGCGGCACGGAGGCGGGCACGCTGGCGCAGCCCTTCTCGCGCAGCGGCACGCTCACGGCCTTCAGCGCCACGGCGCAGCTGACCCAGGCCATGGCCCTCATCGCCTCGACGCTCCAGGTCACGGCCCAGCTCTACACCGGTCCGTCGAACAACGCGTCGATGACCGCCGTTCCAGGCGCGGTCTGCACGTTCGCGCCCGTACTCTCGGGCATCCTGCCCGGCGACAGCCTGTTCAGTTGCAGCACCACGGGCCTCACGATCCCGGTCCAGGCCGGCACCGTGGGCTTGATCGTGGTCCGGTCCACCGTGGTGGCGGGCCTCGATACCGCCACGTCTCTCCAATTCGTCGTGGGTGCGTCGCTCAACATCGACTAGAGGCAGGGCCCGCAGGACCGCCCAGCGCGCGCTGCGGTCCACGCGCCTCGCCAGGCCCGCAGGCAAGCCCTACTCGGGCTGCATGCCCGCCGCGTCGATCGCGGCCTTCCATTTCGCGGCCTCGGCCTGCTGGTACCGCCCCAGCTCCTGCGGGCTGGTCGTGAAGACCTCGGCGCCCGAGCTCTTGTAGAAGCCTGCCGCGGCCGGCGAGCGTGCCGCCGCCACGAGGATGCGGTTGAGCTTGTCCACGATCTCGGGCGGCGTGCCGGCCGGCGCGTAGATGGCGTTCCACCAGGGCAGGGCCTCGTAGTTCGCGATGCCGGCCTCACGCAGCGTGGGCACCGCGGGCAGGTCCGGCGAACGCTGGCGGCCCGTCACGCCCAGCGCGCGCAGCTGGCCGCTGCGCACATAGGGCGCGCCGACGGCGGTGTCGGCGATCATCATCTTGACCTGGCCCGACAGCAGGTCGACCACGGCCAGCGAATTGCTCTTGTAGGGCACGTGCAGCAGCTGGGTGCCCGTGGCATTGGCGAACATCTCGGACGCGATGCGCGTGGACGCATTGCCGCTCGCAAAGCTCACCGCACCCGGCTCCTTCTTCGCCAGCGCGACCAGTTCCGGCGCCGTCTTCGCGGGCAGGGAGGGGTGCACCAGCAGGACCAGGTCGCCCCGGCTGACGGCCGTGACCGGCGTGAAGTCCTTGACCGGGTCGTACGGAATCTGCTTCATGAGGAAGGCATTGCCCGCGTGGGTCGAGGTGGTCGCCAGCAGCAGCGTGTAGCCGTCGGGCGCCGCCTGGGCCACGGCGGCGCTGCCGATCGCGCCGTTGGCGCCCACGCGGTTCTCCACCACCAGCGGCTGGCCGGTCTGCTCGGCGACCGAGACCGCCATGGCGCGTGCGAGCTGGTCGCCCGCACCGCCGGCACCGAACGGCACCACGATGCGGATCGGTTTGCTCGGGAAGTCCGCGGCCTTCTCGGCCGCCAGCGAGGTGAGCAGCGCCGTGGCCGCGGCCACGCCCACCAGCAGTTTCTTCAGCATCTTGTCTCCTTGCCTGTTGTGTCGGATCACGTGGGCCGGTGCGGCCGCACGAGGACCTCGCCGATGCCCGCGAACGCCACGCGCAGTTCGCGCGTGGCGCCCCAGGGCCGCTGGCCGGTCCAGCTGCCGGTCGTCACCGTCTGCCCGGCCCGCAGCGCCTGCCCGCGCTGCGCGAGGTGGTTGGCCAGCCAGCAGACCAGGGGCAGCAGCCTGCGCGCGGCGTTGCCGCCGGTCCGCTCCAGCACCACGGCACCGTCGGCCAGCACCTGCACGGGCTGGGCCACGCAATCGACCTCCTGGAAGCCGGCCACGGACGTGCCCAACAGCAGCGCGCCACAACCCAGGCCATCGGCCAGCACGGCCAGGCGTTCGCCGGCCGTCTGCTGCTCGGCGAAGCGCGGCGCCAGCAGCTCCACGCTGGGCCGCGTGGCGCCGACGGCAGCGGCCACCTCGTCCTGCGTGTAGGGCTGCGCGCGCGCCGGCAGGTCCCGCGCGAACGTGAACGCGATCTCGCATTCGAATTCGGTGCCGGGCGCGATGTCCCAGGCCAGCGCATCGGGCGCATCGACCAGCACGCGCGCCGGCACCGGCGCGCAGTTGGGCTCGGGCGCAGTCGCGCCGCCCACCTTCCAGCCACCGACCGCGCCGGCCTGGCGGATCCATGCGTCCTGCAGCGCGTAGGCCGCGTGGACGTCCGCGGGCAGCCAGTGGGGCGGCAGCAGCGCGGACACGGCAGGCAGCGGCCCGCGCGGCGCCTGTGCAGGGCCGCTGCGCAGCCGCGCCCGGTGGGCCAGCAGGGCCGCGGCGGCGTCTTGCAGATCCTGTGCGTCCATGGCTCAGGGCCTCCGTTCGCGCAGCAGACCGTGGGCACGGCCCTGGCCGCCCGCCTCGTCTGCACCGGCGGTGGCGATGTTCATGCTGTGCATGTGCGTGTCCTTCCCATGGTTCACAGCGCGACCGGCGTCAGCACGGGCTGGCCCGCGAAAAAGGCCTGGGCATTGGCCAGGAACTTGTCGACGGAAGCCTGCATGGCCTCGGGCGAACGCCCCGCGATGTGGGGCGTCAGCACGACATTGGGCAGGCCCACGAGCGCCTCGGGCCGCTGCGGCTCGCTCTCGTAGACGTCCAGCCCCGCCGCACCGAGCTGGCCCGCGGCCAGCGCGGCGGCCAGCGCGGCCGTGTCGACCACGCTGCCGCGCGCGATGTTGACGAGTGCGCCGGTCGGGCCCAGCGCAGCGATCACCTGCGCGTCGACGAGGTGCCGGGTCGCGGCCCCACCGGGCGTGGCCACGACCAGGTAGTCGCACCATTGCGCGAGCGCCAGCACGCTGTCGAAGTAGGCGAACGGCACATCGGCCTTGCGGCTGCGCCCGCAGTAGCCCACCGCCAGGTCGAAGCCCGCGGCACGCCGGGCGATCTGCCGGCCGATCATGCCCAGGCCCACGATGCCCAGCTTCTTGCCCGACACCGTGGGCGTGTAGAACTGCAGCTGGTCGCGGAACAGGCCTGCGCGCACGCCCTGGTCGAGCTGCACGATGCCGCGCACGGCCGCCAGCAGCAGGCCGAAGGCATGGTCGGCGACGCAGCCGTCGTTGGTGCCGGCGCCGTTGGTGACCACGAGGCCGCGGGCCTGGGCCGCGGCCAGGTCGATGCTCTCGTAGCCCACGCCCAGCGCGCAGACCAGTTCGAGCTGCGGCATCGCGTCCATCTCGGCGGCCGAGAGGCCCACGGCGCCGATGGTCAGCACGGCCCGGAAACGATGGCCGTGCGCGCGGATCGCTGCGGCCTTGCGCTCGGGCGTGGGCGCGTACACGAGCTCGTAGGCCTGCGCCACCTGCTGGACATAGGCGTCCTGCAGCGGCGACAGCATCAAGAGGGGGATGCGGGAAGCGGAAGACATGGGGGTCCTTGGTGGGCCTTGGTGATGGGGCGCTCAGCTTTCGATGCTGAGCTTGCGGTCCGCCACCACCTTGCGGTAGCTCTCGAACTCTTCGCGGATCTGCTGCGCGAACTGCTCGGGCGTGTTGGCCACCGCGATGGCGCCCACGTCCTGGATGCGCTTTTGCACCGCGGGATCCTCCATGGCCTGGCGCGTCGCGGCGTTGACGCGGTCCACCACCTCGCGGGACAGGTTCTTCGGGCCCGCGATGCCGAAGTAGGCCATGCGGTTCATGGCCGGCATGCCCAGTTCGCCGAAGGTCGGCGTGTTCGGCATGCTGGGCAGGCGCTGGGGTGCGGCGACCGCGATCGGGATCAGCTTGCCGTTCTGGATGAAGGGCAGCGAGGACGGCAGGTTGCCGAACAGGATGCCGACCTGGCCCGCCACGGCATCGGTCAGCATCGGGCCCTCGCCGCGGTAGGGGATGTGGGTCATGAAGGTGCCGGTCAGGCTCTTGAACAGCTCCATCTGCAGGTGCGAGATCGAGCCCGTGCCGCCCGAGACATGGGAGTGCCGGCCCGGGTGGCGCTTGAGTTCGGCGAGGAAGGCCTGGTAGGTATGGCCCGGAAACGAGGGGTGGACCACGAGCACGTTGGGCGTGGCCGCGATGTTGATGATGGGCGTGAAGTCCGTGAGCGGGTTGTAGGGGGTCTTGGGGTTGATGGCCGGGTTGGCCGCCGTCGTCGACACCGTGGCCATGCCCAGCGTGTAGCCGTCCGGCGCGGCGCGCGCCATCTCGGCCGAGCCCACGGTGCCGCCGCCTCCGGCCTTGTTCTCCACGACCAGCGGCTGGCCCAGCGCCCGGCCCAGCGGCTCGCTCATCACGCGGGCCACGATGTCGGTGGTCCCGCCCGTGCCGAACGGCACGATCAGCCGCACGGGCTTGCTGGGATAGGCCTGGGCCCGTGCCCACAGGGGCGCGAGGCACCAGGCGCTCGCGGCGGTCAGCGCGAAGCGCCGGCGGTCTGCTTGCATGTCCATGTCTCCTTGTCGGTCTGTTTAGTTCATCACCATGCCGCCGTCGATCACGAGGTTCTGGCCCGTGAACATCTGCGCGTCGGGGCCCATCAGAAAGGCCACGGCGCCGACCACGTCGGACGGGTGCATGTCG
>DATKFT010001067.1:0-1734 GCA_035544335.1 Pseudorhodoferax sp. | reverse complement strand
CGCGTCCCGCTTCGAGCGAAACCATCTCACGATCGCCAGATCCGGCATTGACGATGTTCTTGTGCTGGTTTATCTCAGCGGAGCGTTCACTTACGAAGTCAACGGCCGGGTGCGCGATGTCCAGGCGCACGAGATCGCGTTCTTCGATCTGACGCGTCCGTTCAGTATTCAGAGCGTGTACGTCGACAATCTCTCGCTGGCCGTCTCCCGGCGTCGACTGGCCGAATTGATGCCCTCGCCTGTGGACTTCCATGGCTTCGTGCTGCGGCAGGGCGCGATGCATCGCTTGCTTCTTGCCCACCTGCAAAACTGCAACGAGATGGCGCCGCAGATCGGAACCGATGAATCGCAGGCCGTGAGTGACGCGACACTGCATCTCGTCGTTGCGGGCCTGCAATCTGCAAAGCACCAGGCCGCCGCCACGGCCACGCATGTGGGCCTGGCGTCGCTGACCGAAATGAAAGACTTCATCGAGGACCAGTTGGGTCGCACCGATCTCGGGCCGGACGATCTGGTCAAAGCTTTCAATCTCTCGCGGGCCGCGCTGTACCGACTGTTCGAACCGCTAGGTGGCGTGTCGGCCTTCATCTTGGACCGACGGCTCGAACGCGCACTCCAGACCATCACGGCGCCCCAGGCTGCGCGTCCGAGCCTCAAACAATTGGCGCACGACTTGGGTTTCGCCCATCAGACCTCATTCACCCGCGCGTTCAAGAAGCGCTTCGGCATACCACCGCACGAGGTGCGCGCGCTGCGCAGGTATCCTGGCGAAGTGCAATCTGCAGCATGGCGGCTGGCTCGGGCCAGACACCTGCCGTTGATGGCCGTCGCAAAAAGCAGTGATGGCTGATCGCACGAGAGAGATTCAGCCTAGGGAGGCTCTGCTTTCGCCGCCGATGTGCTGATTCCACCCGCTCGCGTCGACTCAGAATATGGGACCGCGTTGCGGCCAGTCTTCCGGCCATTTCGAACCGCTGGCTGACCGTTTGGCCCACCGCCGGCGCCCTATGCCTGCACGCCCACCAAAGTTCGCCGGCCCATCCACGGGTTGAACAGCACAAGCAGGGTGTGCAGTCGCGCCGTGCACTTGGTCAAGCCGCGGTAGCGCACCTTGACGTGACCGAACTGGCACTTGATCACGCGGAACGGATGCTCGACCTTGGCCAGGACGCGGGCCTTCAGATGTTCGAGTCGTTCCGCCAGCGCGTCGATGAAGTCGGTCTCGTGCAGCTCGCGGCGCTTGCCCGTACGCATCGCGATGTTCCAACGCACGCCAGCCCTGGCATCGGCAGGCCTGTCGGCTCCGTGCTGGCAACCAGCTGTCCCAAGCCTGCCGGCATATCCACAGCACTATCGGTCAGGGAAGCCAAGCCTAGGCAACAGCATCGCTCGTCGGGGTGACGACTCCACAAATACGATCAAATTCCGAGCAAGTAAGTGTAAGAATAGTGCATATTTCAATCAAGTATCTCCATGCCCGTCCTTCGGTCCTTCCTCGCTGCCGCCGCTCTGGCCACCAGTGTTCCTTCTTTCGCCGCTGATCTGGTCGTCAATGGAGATTTCTCTGCGGGCCTCAGCGGTTGGACTGCCGGGGGAGGGGCGCCAACGGTCGCCCCGGCCGCTGGCACGGCGCAGTGCAGCTACAACGCTGTGACGGCACCGGGGACCGAGTTGCTGACTGGTCAACCTGGCTATGCAGCAGCGCCCGGATCGTCGACCCAGGTGCTCGGCAGT
>DATKFT010001066.1:0-3560 GCA_035544335.1 Pseudorhodoferax sp. | reverse complement strand
CCGGCACGCCTGCGATGCCGGCCAGGCCTTCGGCCAGCCGGCGCGCCAGCGCATGGTCGTCGGCCAGCCGCGCGACATGGTGGTCCAGCGCGTGCAGCGCGGCGGCCGCCAGCAGCCCGGCCTGGCGCATGCCGCCACCGGCCATCTTGCGGATGCGGTGCGCGCGCGCGATGAAGGCGCGCGAACCGCACAGGGCCGAACCCACGGGAGCGCCCAGGCCCTTGCTGAAGCAGACCGAGACACTGTCGAAGCACTGCGCGATGCGTTGGGCCTCAGCGTAGGCGTCCGCCCCCTGCGCCGTCGCCGCATTGAACAGCCGCGCGCCATCCAGGTGGCGCGCCAGCCCCTTGTCGGCCGCCAGCTGGGTGGCGGCCTGCACATAGTCGAAGGGCAGCAGCTGCCCGCCCAGCGTGTTCTCGAGCGCCAGCAGCCGCGTGCGCGCGAAGTGCGCGTCGTCGGGCTTGATGGCGGCCTCGATCTCCGCCAGCGGCAGCGTGCCGTCGGCCGCGTGCGCGATGGGCTGCGGCTGCACGCTGCCCAGCACGGCAGCCCCGCCGGCCTCCCAGCGGTAGCTGTGCTGCATCTGGCCCACGATGTATTCGTCGCCGCGCTGGCAATGCGCGAGGATCGCGCACAGGTTGCTCTGCGTGCCGCTGGGCACGAACAGCGCGGCCTCGAAGCCCAAGAGGCCGGCGATGCGCTCCTGCAAGGCCTGCACCGTCGGGTCGTCGCCGAACACGTCGTCGCCGAGCGGCGCGGCCAGCATGGCCTCGCGCATGGCCTGCGTAGGACGCGTGACCGTGTCGCTGCGCAGATCCACCACGCGACCAGCCCCCACGCTCCCCGAGCGGGCTGTCCCGCCTTGGGAGGGCCCGGCGGCGGGCCTCACTTCTGCTCCAGGAAGTTGCGCAGCATGGCGTGCCCATGCTCGGTCAGGATGGACTCGGGGTGGAACTGCACGCCCTGGATGGGCAACTCCTTGTGGCGCACGCCCATGATCTCGCCGTCCTCGGTGCGGGCCGTCACGGCCAGCACGGCCGGACAGTTGTCGCGCGCGATCGCGAGCGAGTGGTAGCGGTTGACCGTGAAGCGCTCGGGCAGGTCGGCGAACACGCCTTCGCGCGTGGTCATGATCTCGCTGGTCTTGCCATGCATGAGCTGCTGGGCGCGCACGATCTGGCCGCCGAAGGCCGCGCCGATGCTCTGGTGCCCCAGGCACACGCCCAGGATGGGCAGCTTGCCTGCGAAATGCCGGATCGCCTCGACCGAGATGCCGGCCTCGGCCGGCGAACACGGGCCGGGCGAGATCACCAGCAGGTCGGGCTCGCGCGCGGCAACGCCCGCGATGTCGATCTCGTCGTTGCGGAACACCTCGACCTCGGCACCGAGCTCGCCGAAGTACTTCACCAGGTTGAAGGTGAAGCTGTCGTAGTTGTCGACCATCAGGAGTCTCATGATTCTAAGTCCTTGATTTCATTAATGTTTTCCATTACACACAACCTCCATTACCCACTTTATTACACACATCGACAGTTGATTGCGATGGACGAAGCGCGAGCATGTGCTGGCTCAAGGTAGCAAGGGCTCCTGAGAGATGTCTTGGCGTGCGCCAGTGCGGTGTACTGACGCAGCGACGGCGCCCGCATGCCAGGGCCAAGTGCTGAGACTGGGCGGACAGACCTACCCCTCGCGGCGACACAGCGCGCGGGGCATCAGTTCTACGACGGGGCTGGGGTGCCAAGGGCATCGGGCAATCTCCTCAAATCTTGGAGCCGCCGTGCCGGGGAGCCTTCTTGAAACCTTGCCTGCCGGTACGGCGGCAAGGTGCGGTCAAGACCGCAACGACATGCCGCTTCCTATTGGAAGCGCCACCACAGAGCGATGTTGGTCGAAGCGGTACGGGTCATGGACAGACCAAAGTGTTGAATTTAAAAGCCAGAACTCGGCCCGAGTACACCCGAACGGAATTCCAAAGTAAGCCTGGGGAATTTTACCATGAGCATGTTAGGCAAAGCCACTTCCTGGAATGCCAGGGCATTCATCACCCCGCCCATCTACCTCGGACCGGACGACAACACTTCCAGTCTCGAAACCAGAGAGCAAGTAGACCAACTGCTACGGACTTGTGAGCATCGAATCTCAGGTTGGCAGTCATCTGGACCTGCGCGGGTGATGCTATATCGCTATATCAGCATCCGGGGCAGATATGACACCGCCGGATTTTCTCTGCCGACCCTAGGTCCCGGAGAACAGAAGCCGTTGATCGCAGCTTCTGAAACCATCGCCGTATCAGACCATACCAAATCGGTTTTGCGGGGAACAGCGCAGCGCATGACGCTGGTACCGTGAGCGCCAATATCGAGCTTTCGTCCTCATCGCTCGATGGGCCGGCAACCGATCGATTCTTGCACAACGAGCAAGACGAGGCCACCTACAGCGGACGCCAAACCAATCACCTCGCCCGTCTACGTTCAGGGCATCTTCCCAGGCACCCGCGGAAGGTCATAACGACACAGCAGCCCTTGGCAGGGCAAGAAAGGAGCCGGTGATGTAGCGCTTCCGAAAGGAGACGAAGACATGCACAAGGACATTCCAACATCGAAGGTGTTCTATCGTCCCATCGAGGCTGCCATACGGTGGGCCGGGTTGCTGCGGTACCTGCCGATGATCCTGGCTGCGATCGCGTCACCGCGCTTCCTGCCTCCATCGTTGAATTGCCCGCGATGGAATGAGTGCCGGCTGTACTCGGAGCGTATCTATGACGGCATCCTCAACGGGGAGCTGCCCTACGGCCAGAACGGCATCACGCTCAATGATCCGAAGCTGCTGCAGTCGCCGGATCTGACCGTTCGCCATGTCGATCTGAAGCGCTGGATGCGCAACCACTATCCCGAGCACCGGCCAGGATTCCTGTTCAGCCGTGGCGAACGCATGGCGCATCCTTTTATCACCTTGGAAACAGGACAGGCGATCCTGATCGAGCGACTGGCCCTTCAGGCGGCCCTGGAGCATGCGCGTCGCCAGATGCAGGAATTGCAGGAGCAGCGCGACACCTTGCTCAAGCAGTCCACCGCGCTGCTGGCTTCCAAGCAATGCGAGATCAGCGAGCGAGCGGAGACGACGTATCTCAACATCATCGGCGGGATGCTGACGCTGATGCTGGGCCAGTCCCCTTCGGGTGTGCCCTATTCCAGCTTCAAAACACAGGAGGCACTCGTCTCGGCATTGGTCGCCCACTTCGGCGGCACCATGGGCATCACGGAGCGAACCTTGAACGGCAAGTTCGCCAACGCCAGGAAGTACGTCCGTAGCGCAAGCGCATGAGGTTTTTCCAGCTTGTATGTGCAACCGCGGAGATTGCATTTGCAATGTCTTTCCGCAGCCAGGTCTATTGAATAGAGGTCACGCCAACAAACGCCGCCGAGCGTTCAGGAGTGACCGCCATGTCGCAGACCCCTGTACTCCCGCCGAACGAGCGCCGCATCCTGCGGCTCGATGAAGTCGAAGCGAAGTCCGGCTTCAAACGCGCCCACATCTACAACCTGATGAAGAAGCGCCAG
>DATKFT010001065.1:0-4618 GCA_035544335.1 Pseudorhodoferax sp. | reverse complement strand
CCATGACCACTTCGCCTGTGGCCGACGAGATGTACAGCAGGGTTGATGCCGCATCATGGATCTCTACCCGGTACAGCGGCCGATGGGGATCGAGCGCGCCAGAATGCGTCCAGCAGCAGCATCTTGGGCTCGTGGATCAGCGCGCGGCAGATGCTGGCGCGCTGCTGCATGCCGCCCGACAGCTGCCAGGGGAACTTGTCCTCGTAGCCCGCCAGGCCCACCTTCTGCAGCAGCTTGCGCGCACGTTCCTCGTACTCCTTGCGCTTTTGCTTGAAGCTGGAGCGGTAGGGCTCGACGATCTCGAGCGGCAGCAGCACGTTGTCCACCGTGGTGCGCCAGGGCAGCAGCGAGGGCGCCTGGAAGGCCATGCCCGAGATCTTGAGTGGCCCCGTCACGGCCTGGCCGTCGATGCGGATCTGGCCGCGCGAGGGCATCTTCAGGCCGGTGGTCAGCTTCATGAAGGTCGACTTGCCGCAGCCCGAGGGCCCGACGATGGCGATGAACTCGCCCTGGCCGACCTGCAGGTCGATGGCCTCGACCGCGAAGTGGTTCTCGCGCAGCAGCTCTTCGTTGTAGGCCAGCCAGACGTCGCGGAAGTCGACGAAGGCCGGGGTCGTGGGGGGCATCGGCACGCGACCCTTACTTCTTGGCCGGCGGCAGCACGTTGAGCTCGGCCGCGCTGGGCAGGAAGCTGCCGTTCCACACGGCGTCGGCATTGACGCGCGTCTTGGTGCCGTAGGCGTCGGAGACCTGCGAGGCCATCAGCGTCAGGCGCGGGCCGTTGACCTGGCCGAAGCCGTCGGCGCGCGCGTTCGGGCTGGCGACCACGGTGTCGATGGCCAGCTGCAGGCGCCGGGTTTCCAGCGCGGTGTTGATGATGCCGTCGCGTGCCTTCACGTACTCGATGGCTGCCACCGGGTTGGCCATGACCTCCTTGGCGCCCTTGGTGAAGGCCGACAGGAAGGACTTGATGGCCGCCGGGTTGTCCCGGACCAGCTTGGGCGAGGCAATGATCACGTTGCCGTACAGCTTCACGCCGTACTGCGGGTAGGGCAGCACGACCACGTCCTCGATCTTGGCGCCGCGCGCCTCCAGGTTCAGCAGCGAGGTGAAGGTGAAGCCCGTGATGGCGTCGACATCGCCGCGCACGAGCATGGTCTCGCGCAGCGGTGGGTCCATGGCCGTCCAGGCGACGTTGGACACGTTGTTGGCCTTGGCGAACAGCGGGAAGGCGCGGCGGCCCGCGTCGAACACGGGCGCGCCCAGCTTCTTGCCCGACAGGTCGGCCGGGGTCTTGATGCCGCTCTTCTTGAGCGCCATGACCGAGGCCGGCGTGTCGTTGTAGACCATCATGACCGCGACCGGCTTGTTCGGCGCATCGGGGTTGTTGGCGTGGAACTCCATGAGCGCGGCCAGGTCGGCCAGCCCCATGTCGTAGGCACCCGAGGCCACGCGCGTGACGGTGCCGCCCGAGCCGTTGCCGGCATCGATGCTCACGTCCAGGCCGGCTGCCTTGAAGTAGCCCTTGGCGGCGGGTTGCAGGAACAGGGCGGCCGGGCCTTCGAAGCGCCAGTCGAGCTGGAACTTGATGGGTGTGGGCGCCTGGGCATGGGCGGCTCCCAGGCCGAAGCTCAGGGCGGAGAGGGCGAGGAAGGACTGCAGGACTTGTCTTTTGTGCATGGCGGCTCGGTGGGAAGAGTGCGGATGTGCGCGAGTGTCAGCAAAAACGGTGCCTGCCCGTCTTGGTGCAAACACTTCCTTGCGCAAGAGGCCAGCTTCGCGCCTTCGCGCGAAAAAGGCACATGACAATGCCAGCATGGTGCGTCTGGCGCACCATGCTGGCATCGGGCGGTTGCGCGGGCGGCGCGCTCAGCGGATGTTGGCGTCCGCGACGGCCAGGGCCGTCATGTTGAGCACGCGGCGCACGGTGGCCGAGGGCGTCAGCACATGCGCGGGCTTGGCCGCGCCGAGCAGGATGGGGCCCACCGTCACGCCATTGGCACCCGTCATCTTGAGCACGTTGAACAGAATGTTCGCGGCGTCCAGGTTGGGGCAGATCAAGAGGTTGGCCTCACCCGTCAGCGTGCTGTCGGGCAGCACGCCGCGGCGCACTTCCTCGGACAGGGCCGCATCGCCGTGCATCTCGCCGTCGCATTCCACGTCGGGCGCCAGCTTGGCGAACAGCTCGCGCGCGGCGCGCATCTTGCGGGCCGAGCCGCGCTCGGAGGTGCCGAAGTTCGAGTGCGACAGGAAGGCCACCTTGGGTGGCAGGCCGAAGCGGCGCACCTCCTCGGCAGCCATCAGCGCGATCTGGGCCAGCTGCTCGGCCGTGGGGTCCTCGTGCACGTTGGTGTCGGCCACGAACAGCGTGTACTTGTCCAGCGTCAAGGCGTTCAGCGTGGCGAAGCCGGGGCCGCCACGCTGCGTGCCCAGCAGCTGGTCGAGGATCTTCAGGTGGCTGTCGAAGCGGCCGACCAGCCCGCACAGCATCGCGTCGGCATCGCCCAGGTGCACCATCAGCGCGGCGATCGTGGTGTTGGAGCGGCGCACCATGGCCTTGGAGGCCTCGGGCGTGATGCCGCGCCGGCCCATCAGCGCGTGGTAGGCCTCCCAGTACTGGCGGAAGCGCGGGTCGTTCTCGGGGTCGACGATCTCCACTTCGCGCGCCAGGTCCAGGTGCAGGCCGGCCTTCTTGACGCGCATGGCGATGATGTCCGGGCGCCCGATCAGGATGGGGCGGGCCAGGCCTTCGTCCACGGCCAGCTGGGCCGCACGCAGCACGCGGTCGTCCTCGCCCTCCGCATAGGCCACGCGCTTCTTGGTGGCCAGCTTGGCGGCCGTGAACACCGGGCGCATGAACATGCCCGTGTGGTAGACGAAGCGCTGCAGGTGCTGGGCATAGCCGTCCAGGTCGTCGATCGGGCGCGTGGCCACGCCCGAGGCGGCGGCGGCCTTGGCCACGGCGGGCGCGATGCGCAGGATCAGGCGCGAGTCGAAGGGCTTGGGGATGATGTAGTCGGGGCCGAAGGCCAGCTCCTGGCCCGCGTAGGCGGTGGCGACCTCCTCGCTGATGTCGGCCTTGGCCAGGTCGGCGATCTCGCGCACGCAGGCCAGCTTCATCTCCTCGGTGATCTTGCTGGCGCCGCAGTCCAGCGCACCGCGGAAGATGTAGGGGAAGCACAGGACGTTGTTGACCTGGTTCGGGTAGTCCGAGCGGCCCGTGGCGATGATGCAGTCCGGCCGCACGGCCTTGGCCAGCTCGGGCCGGATCTCGGGCTCGGGGTTGGCCAGCGCCAGGATGATGGGCTTGTCGGCCATGGTCTTGACCATCTCGGCCGTCAGCACGCCGGGGGCGGAGCAGCCCAGGAACACGTCGGCGCCGTCGACCACGTCGGCCAGCGTGCGCGCGGCGGTGTTCTGCGCATAGCGTTCCTTGGACGCGTCGAAGCCGCCCGGGCGGCCCTGGTAGATCACGCCCTTGGAGTCCACCGCGTAGATGTTCTCGCGCTTGACGCCCAGGCCGACCATCACGTCCAGGCAGGCGATCGCGGCGGCGCCGGCCCCCGACACGGCGATCTTGACCTGGCCGATCTCCTTGCCGACGAGTTCCAGGCCGTTGAGCAGAGCGGCCGACGAGATGATGGCCGTGCCGTGCTGGTCGTCATGGAACACCGGGATGTTCATGCGTTCGCGCAGCTTCTTCTCGATGTAGAAGCACTCGGGCGCCTTGATGTCCTCGAGGTTGATGCCGCCCAGCGTGGGCTCCATGGCGGCGATGATCTCGACCAGCTTGTCGGGGTCGCGCTCGGCCAGCTCGATGTCGAACACGTCGATGCCCGCGAACTTCTTGAACAGACAGCCCTTGCCCTCCATGACGGGTTTGGCCGCCAGCGGGCCGATGTCGCCCAGGCCCAGCACGGCCGTGCCGTTGGTGATCACGCCGACCAGGTTGCCGCGCGAGGTGTATTCAGCCGCCTTGCTCGGGTCGGCCTCGATGTCCAGGCAGGGATAGGCCACGCCGGGAGAGTAGGCCAGCGAGAGATCGCGCTGGTTGACCAGCGGCTTGGTCGGCGTGACCGAGATCTTGCCTTTGCTGGGCGTGCTGTGGTACTCGCGCGCGGCGTCGCGCAGGGCCTGCTCTGCAGGGGAAAGTTCTTTGCTCAATGGACGCTCCTCGATAGATACGCGGGTCGCGACCGGGGGTGGAAGACCGGAACGCGCCCATCCGTGCTGTGCAGGATGGCGCAAGCCTACCCCAAGCGCGCACCGCTTCCCGTTTGCCCCCATAGGGAATTTCCAGTTGACCCTATAAGCGGCGCGTGATGGCGCCGATGCCGGCGGGGTGCAGAATCGTCCGCATGATGACGCTGCCCGCGCTCGACGACTGCCTGGAACGCCTGGTGTGCGAGGAGGGCGTGCTCGTGCAGGTGGAGGCGACGCAGGGCTCGGCGCCGCGCGAGGCCGGCACCTGGATGGCGGTCTGGCGCGCGGGCCTGACCGGCACCATCGGCGGCGGCCAGCTCGAGTACCAGGCGATCGCCGCGGCGCGCGCGCTGCTGGACGGGGCCGCGGGCTCGGTCGCGCAGGGCGCCGTCGTGCGCTACCCGCTGGGGCCCAC
>DATKFT010001064.1:0-2640 GCA_035544335.1 Pseudorhodoferax sp. | reverse complement strand
CAGCCCCTACGTGGTCCGCGCCATGGGCGCGCGCGCGGCGCACCGCTACTTCCTGACGGCCGAGCGCTTCGACGCGGCCGAGGCCTTGCGCATCGGCTTCGTGCACGCCGTGGTGCCGGCCGACGCGCTCGAGGCCAAGGTGGCCGAACTCGCGCAGGCGCTCGTGAACGCCGGCCCCGAGGCCTTGAAGGCCTGCAAGAAGCTCGTGCAGGACGTGGCCGAGCGCGCGATCGACGCCGAGCTGATCGCCGCCACGGTGGAAGGCATCGCCGACATCCGCGCCAGCGCGGAAGGCCGCGAGGGCGTGCAGTCCTTCCTGAACAAGCGCGCGCCGGCCTGGTTGCCAGCGCGCTGAAGACCTCGACCTCGCCTCCATACGCGCACCATGGACTCGCTCGCCCAGTTCTGGAGCGCGATCGCCGCCTGGCTGGGCGTGGCGGTGGGCCAGGCCGGCAGCGCCGCACAGGCCGGTGCCAGCGGACTGGACATGGCCCAGCTGCTGGCGCTGGCCGGCGTGCTGGGCTGGGCCAGCGGCATCCGCCTGTACGCGGTGGTGTTCCTGGTGGGCCTGTCGGGCTGGCTGGGCTGGCTGCCCTTGCCTGCCGGACTGCATGTGCTGCAGCACCCGGCCATGCTGGGCGCCAGCGGCTTCATGCTGTTCGTGGAGTTCTTCGCCGACAAGATTCCGGGCCTGGATTCGCTGTGGGACCTCGTGCATTCGGTGATCCGGATTCCCGCGGGCGCGGCGCTCGCGGCCGGCGTGTTCGGTGCCGACAGCGGCACCATGGCGGCCGTGGCCGGCCTGCTGGGCGGTTCGCTCGCGGCCACGGCCTTTGCCACCAAGGCCACGGCGCGTGCGGCGGCCAACACCTCGCCCGAGCCGTTTTCCAACCTGGGCCTGAGCCTGCTGGAAGACGGCCTCGTGGTGGCGGCCGTCTGGCTGGCGACCCACCATCCCGTCGCGTTCGGCATCTGCCTGCTGCTCGTGCTCGTGCTGAGCGTGCTGCTGCTGGTCGTGCTGTTCAAGTTCCTGCGCCTGCTGGGGCGCAAAGTGGCCGGGCTGCTTTCGGGCACGGCATCTCAACAAGGTAGCTGAGACATGTTCCACAAAATCCTGATCGCCAACCGTGGAGAGATCGCCTGCCGCGTGGCCGCCACGGCACGCCGCATGGGCGTGCAGACCGTTGCCGTCTATTCCGACGCCGACGCCCATGCCCAGCATGTGCAGGCCTGCGACGAGGCCGTGCACATCGGTGGCAGCGCGCCCAAGGACAGCTACCTGCGCTGGGAGCGCATCCTGGAGGCCGCCAAGGCCACGGGTGCGCAGGCCATCCATCCGGGCTACGGCTTTCTGAGCGAGAACGAGGAGTTCGCCCAGGCCTGCGCCGCGGCCGGCCTGGTCTTCATCGGCCCGCCCGCCTCGGCGATCCAGGCCATGGGCCTGAAGGCCGAGTCCAAGCAGCTCATGGAGAAGGCCGGCGTGCCGCTGGTGCCGGGCTACCACGGTGCCGACCAGGACGCGGCGCTGCTGGCACGCGAGGCCGATCGCATCGGCTACCCCGTGCTGATCAAGGCCAGCGCGGGCGGCGGCGGCAAGGGCATGCGCGCGGTCGACAAGGCCGAAGACTTCGCGGCTGCGCTGGCCTCGTGCCAGCGCGAGGCCATCAACAGCTTCGGCGACGACGCGGTGCTGGTCGAGAAGTACGTGCAGCGCCCGCGCCACATCGAGATCCAGGTCTTCGGCGACACCCAGGGCAACGTGGTCTACCTGTTCGAGCGCGATTGCTCGGTGCAGCGCCGCCACCAGAAGGTGCTGGAGGAGGCGCCCGCGCCCGGCATGCCCGCGGCCATGCGCCGGCAGATGGGCGAGGCGGCCGTCTCCGCCGCGCGCGCGGTCAACTACGTCGGTGCCGGCACCGTGGAGTTCATCGTCGAGCAGCGGCCCGATGGCAGCATGAACTTCTTCTTCATGGAGATGAACACACGGCTGCAGGTGGAGCACCCGGTCACCGAGGCCATCACGGGCCTGGATCTCGTGGAGTGGCAGCTGCGCGTGGCCAGCGGCGAGCCGCTGCCGCTGCGCCAGGACCAGTTGACCATCCAGGGCCATGCCATCGAGGCGCGCATCTGCGCCGAGAACCCCGACAAGCAGTTCCTGCCCGCCACGGGCACCCTGCACGCCTACCAGCTGCCCGACTGCGTGCGCTTCGAACGCGGCCCCGTGCGCGTGGACTCCGGCGTGCGCGAGGGCGACGCGATCTCGCCGTTCTACGACTCCATGATCGCCAAGCTCATCGTGCACGGCGACACGCGCGAAGAGGCGCTGGCGCGGCTGGACCAGGCGCTGGCCGCCATGCGCGTGGTGGGCGTGCAGAACAACGTGCAGTTCCTGCGCCATGTGCTGGCCAGCCGCTCGTTCGCTGAGGCCGACCTGGACACCGCGCTGATCCAGCGCGAGAGCGCCGTGCTGTTCGACCAGGAGCCGCTGGGTCGGGAGCTGGCCGTGGCCGGCGCCGTGGCACAGCAGCTGCACACCGAACAGGCGGCCGCCTCGCCTGTGCCCGGCGCCTGGGCCGACCCCTGGAGCCGGCGTGACGGCTGGCGCGCCTACACGCCGATGTCGCGGCGCATCGACTACCA
>DATKFT010001063.1:0-30171 GCA_035544335.1 Pseudorhodoferax sp. | reverse complement strand
GAGAAGATCGACGGCCTGGAGGTGTTCGACGCCGAGCGCCATGCCGGCCGCGTGCTGGGCATGGGCGACATCGTGGCCCTGGTCGAGCAGGTCACGGCCAACGTGGACATGGCGGCGGCGCAGAAGCTGGCGGCCAAGGTCAAGAGCGGCGAGGGCTTCGACCTCAACGACTTCCTCGCGCAGATCCAGCAGATGAACCAGATGGGCGGCCTGTCCAGCCTCATGGACAAGCTGCCGACCCAGATGTCGGCCAAGGCCGGCCAGGTCGACATGGACCGCGCCGAGCGCGAGATCCGCCGCAAGCAGGGCATCATCCACAGCATGACGGCGCAGGAGCGCAGGAAGCCCGAGCTCATCAAGGCCACGCGCAAGCGCCGCATCGCCGCCGGTGCCGGCGTTCAGGTGCAGGAGGTCAACCGCCTGCTCAACGAGTTCGGCCAGATGCAGGACATGATGAAGAAGATGAAGGGCGGCGGCCTCATGAAGATGATGAAGCGCATGGGCGGCATGAAGGGCCTGGGCGGGGGCGGCATGCCCAAGCTGCCGTTCTAGGGGCCCATCGCCCCGACATCGGACTGCGCCGGCCTGCGGCCGGCCTGCACGCGGAACGCGATCCAGCCGGTCCAGAACAGGCTGGAGAAGAAGCGCTCCGCACGCGCGAAGCCGGCCTCTTCCAGCAGCTGCAGCGAGGCCTCTTCGGTGGCCGGCGGATCGGCACCCTGCAGGATCTTCGCCAGCTTGGCCTGCACTTCGTCCGGCCCAGCGCCGGCCATGCGCCAGCGCTCGGCCCAGGCGCTGAGCAGCAGGGGGCGGCTCGCGTAGGCGTGGCTGTTGCCCGCCAGGACCAGCGGTGCGCCCGGGAGCAGCCGCGCGGCGATCGATTGCAGCACGGCCCGCTTGGCCTCATCGCCGCTCTGGTGGTGCAGCACGCCGACCAGCGTGGCGGCGTCGAAATGGCGCGCCGGCGGCAGCCCCTGCACGGTGCCGTGCACGGCCTCGGTCTGCCCAGCCAGTCCCAGTGCCTGCAGACGGGCCATGGCCTGGTCCAGCATCTGCGGCGAGGGGTCGACGGCCGTGAAGTGCCACCGGGGTTGCAGCCTGGCCAGGCTCTGGATCTCCTGCGCCGTGCCGCCGGCGCCGACCACGAGCACATCGCGCGCCGCCGTGCCGCTGCGCTCCGGGTCCAGCGTGGCCGACAGCAGGCAGGCGGCGAGCTCGTGGCAGGCCTCGTAGCCGGCCAGCGCGATGCGGCTTTGGCGTTCGTACTCGGCGGCGCGTTCGGCATCGAATTTGGCGGCGGGGTCTGGCATGGTGGCTCCTGCCCACCAGCATAGGCGCGCCCGGCACGCGGCGGCATCTTGGATGCAGACGCCTGCGCTCGCTCCGCACGCAGGCCGTGGACCCACCCCAGCGCGGCAAGTCGCTGCGCGCCACCGCGATCGGCAGGGCGCAGTCGCGCAGAGGCTCAGCGCGGCGGCACGCCGCCCGACCATTCGGGCCACTGGCTCACGATGTGGTCGACCACGCGCTCGCCCACGCGCGCGATGTTCTCCACCGTCTCGGCGAAGCCGCCGGCAGTCTCGCCCGGTGCAGGGTCCAGGTGCTGCAAGGTGGTTTCGCGCGGGTTGCCCTGGTCGAAGTTGACGGCGCCGCGCAGGCTCATCACGCGCTCCGTGCCATGGGTGCGCTGGATCACGAGCGCGATGGCCGCGGCCTCCATCTCGGTGACCACGTAGTCGTCGGCCCCGTACAGCTTGGCGATGTACTGGGCCTGCCCGGACAGGCCGGGGCCGTGGAAGAAGGTGTCGCCCGTCATGTGCGTGCCCTGGCCCACGCTCGGGGCCTGGCGCGCGCGCGGCTCGGGGTAGCGCAGCCGGTAGGCGCGTGCGCTGTCCGAGTCCAACAGCTGCGTCTTGGCCGACAGCTGCATGGCCCAGGCCAGCAGCGCGGGATTGAGCTGGAAGCGCCGGTAGGTTTCGTAGCCCTTGCGCGGCATGAAGGTCGGTGCGCCCGGCGTGTTTTCCTCGGGCGCCCAGCGGTGGCCCAGGTCGTAGTCCACGAGCCAGCTGCCCCAGAACACATCGCCGATGGTGCCGCGCGAGGGCGGCGTGCCGGCCACGCCCGTGACCAGGTAGTAGGCCTGCGAGAAGTCGAAGGCCGGGTTCAGCAGGATGGCCTGCATCGAGGCCGAGGAGTTGACCTTGCCCATGCCCAGCACGGCGCCGCAGACGCCGTCCGTGTTGCAGTACACGGGCGCGATGGCGCCGCGCACGCGGATCGGCGTGGCGTTCTTCCAGTAGCGCTCGTACCAGTGCTGGAACTCGCCGGCGCGGTCGCCCGTGTTCTGGCCGATCTCGAACATGGCGGCGATGAAGACCTTGACGCGCATCGGCGCGGCGGCCGTGGTGCCGGCCGTCACGGCGCTGGCGGATGGGGCGGTCGGAGCGACCGGCGTGGGCCGGCTGGCACAGCCGGCCAGCAGGGCCGCGGCGGCCAGCCAGGCCAGGGTGGAACGCGGTGCGCGCAGGAGTGTCATGGATTCGCCTCGGTCGGTGGTCAGGAGGAGCGGTGCCGCATGCCGGGCAGGCAGGGATGCCGCGCCAGGCCCCGATTTTCGCGCTGGCCGCTCGCCACCGGCGCACGGGCCTGGCCAAAAAAAACGCCCCTGGTCGAGGGGCGTCTTGGGGTGGGTGCCGGTCAGGCCGCCAGGGCCAGCGGCACCTGGCGCAGCGGCAGCTTGGCGTGCATCCAGGCGCGGCGCAGCACGGCCGGCGACCAGCTCTCTTCGGGGATCAGCAGCCAGCGCTGGCGGCGCATGGCGGCACCCAGGTCGCTGCGGCTGGTCAGCACGCTGGCCGGAATGGCCAGCAACAGCGGCAGGCCCACGGGCAGCAGCCAGACCAGCGCGCTGGGGTCGATCAGCGCGATGCCGGCGGCCAGCAGCGCGATGATGCCGCTCATGGGAGCCAGGCTGCGCGCCGCATCGCGCCAGCGCAGGGCTTCGGCGTCCCGCGGGGGCGACTTCCATTCCAGCTTCACGCCGGTCAGCGCGACCAGCACGAACAGCGAGTGGGCCAGCATGCGCACCGGCGACTGCAGCATGGCCAGCACGCTTTCCAGCGCAGCACTCTTGATGAGGCCTGCGGTGCCGCCATAACGGCGCTGCTCGCCCTGGATCAGCACGGCGGCGATGCCCAGGAGGCGCGGCAGGAACAGCACGGCCAGCGTCCAGACCCACAGGCCGATCAGCTCGGCCGGCAGCGACGACAGCGCCTCGCCCACGTTGGCCAGGCCCGTGGCCTGGGCATGGCCCGACAGCCACAGCGTGGTGCCCAGCGTCATGAAGGCCAGCCACAGCGGGGCCGACAGGTAGGACATGGTGCCCGTGATGAACATCGCGCGGTGCACGCCGGCGATGCCGGGTTCGGCCATCAGGCGCGCGTTCTGCAGGTTGCCCTGGCACCAGCGGCGGTCACGTTGCAGCTCGGACAGCAGGTCCGGCGGTTGCTGCTCGTAGCTGCCGACCAGGTCGGACACCAGCCACACGTGGAAACCGGCGCGGCGCATCAGCGCGGCCTCGACGAAGTCGTGCGACATGATGCCGCCGGACAGGCCGCCCGTGCCCTTGATCGGGGCCAGCGCGCAGTGCTCCATGAAGGGCTTGACGCGGATGATGGCGTTGTGGCCCCAGTAGTGGGACTCGCCGAGCTGCCAGTACTGCATGCCCAGCGTGAACAGCCGGCCCGTCATGCGCGAGGCGAACTGCTGTGCGCGTGCGTGCAGGGTCTGGTGGCCGATGGATTGCGTGGCGGTCTGGATGATGCCGGCGCGCGGGTGCGCCTGCATGAGCTTGACCATGGAAGTCAGGCAGTCGCCGCTCATGACGCTGTCGGCGTCCAGCACGACCATGTACTTGTAGTCCTTGCCCCAGCGGCGGCAGAAGTCGGCCACGTTGCCGGCCTTGCGGTGCGTGCGGCGCGTGCGCAGGCGGTAGTAGACCTCGATGCCCGGGGCGCCCTGGCCTTCGGCGGCCAGCACGGCGCGCAGGTCTTCCCAGGCGGCGCGCTCGGCGCGGCGCTTGTCGGGGTCGTTGCTGTCGGACAGCACGAACACGTCGAAGGCGCGGCCCTGGCCCGTGGCCAGCACCGATTCGCAGGTGGCGCGCAGGCCGGCGAACACGGTGGCCACGTCCTCGTTGCAGATCGGCATGATGATGGCCGTACGCTCGTCGGCGCCGGTGGGCATCGCGTGGTCGCGCACTTCCTTGGCCGACAGCGCATGCTTGTCGCCGCGCAGCACGACGAAGAAGCCCATCAGTGCCGTGCCGAAGCCCGACACGATCCAGGCCGACAGCAGCGCGAACAGCGACAGCTGGCCGACTTCGAGCAGCAGGCTGTCGTAGTCGGGCTGCATGCGGGCGAACAAGGCGGTGGCCAGCGCGGTCGTGACCAGCACGATCAGCATCAGCGCCATGCGGCGCCGGCTGGCGGCCTGCTGCCAGGCTTCGGGCGCGGGGCTGGCGCCCTTGGCGGCGGCGGCCGGCCGCACGCCGGGGATGGACATCAGCAGCGCCGTGCCCAGGCTGTTCCAGAAGCCGCGCCAGGGGCGGGGCGTCATGGAGCCGCGGTTCACGGGCGGTGCGGTGACGGAGTTGGGATGGCGTTCTGCGCGCAGCTGGCTGCGTTGCTTGTCCCATGCACGACCGACGATTTGCCGGCCGACGCGGGCGAAGTGTTGTTGGTCCATGGTGTTCTCGCGGGTGGAGGAGTCGGAAGAGACAGCGCTCATATGCCTGTTCTTCAGCAATCCCCGTGCCATCGCTAAAACACGTTATGAATCAACAGCTTGGCGGTGCTTTTCGGTTCCTTTGGCGAGCTGGCCGCGAAAACGCCTCCGATCGCCCTGTTTTTGTCGCCAACCGGCGACAGCCCGGCGGGTCGCTCGAGCGATTTCCTTGTAAATCAGGCACTTAGCCCTGTCGTGGTTCGGCGACGGGCTCGCCCAAAGCCGCAGAATCGCCTTTGAACAGCCCGGGCGTGAGCTCGTGCTTCTGCATGAGCCGGTAGAACTCGGTGCGGTTGCGGTCGGCCAGCCGGGCCGCGTCGGCGGCGTTGCCGTCGGTCAGTTTCAAGAGGTTGATCAGGTACTCGCGCTCGAACTTGCGCTTGGCCTCGGCGTAGGGCAGGACCTCGATCGCGGGCTGGCGCAGTGCGCGCTGCACGAGCGCCAGCGGCACCAGCGGCGTGGTGGACAGCGCGCAGACCTGCTCGACCACGTTGTGCAGCTGGCGCACGTTGCCGGGCCAGGCCGCCGTGGTCAGCGCCTTGAGCGCCTCGGGCGCGAAGCCCGACAGCCGCTTGTGGTACTTGGCGGCCAGCATCTGCAGGAAATGCTGGGCCAGGAGCGCGATGTCCTCGCGCCGATCGCCCAGCGGGGGCAGCGTCAGCGTGACCACGTTGAGCCGGTAGTACAGGTCTTCGCGGAACTGGCCGGCGGCCATGGCCACCTCCAGGTCGCGGTGCGTGGCCGAGAGGATGCGCACGTCCACCGGGATGGACTGGCTGGAGCCCAGCGGCCGCACCGCGCGCTCCTGCAGCACGCGCAAGAGCTTGACCTGCAGCGCGGGCGGCATGTCGCCGATTTCGTCGAGCAGCAGCGTGCCGCCGTCGGCGGCCTGGAACAGGCCCTTGTGGTTGGTCACGGCGTCGGTGAAGGCGCCGCGCACATGGCCGAACAGCTCGGACTCCAGCAGTGCCTCGGGAATCGCGCCGCAGTTCACGGCCACGAAGGGCTTCTTCGCCCGCGCGCTGGCCTTGTGGATGGCGCGCGCGAGCAGCTCCTTGCCGGTGCCGCTGTCGCCCAGCATGAGCACGCTGGCATCGGACTGGGCCACCATCTTGGCCTCGGCCAGCACCTCGGCCATGCGGGCCGAGCGGCTCACGATCTCGTGGCGCCAGCTCTCGTCGTTGCCGCCGCGCGGCACGGGGGCGGCCGGTGCCGAGAGCAGCAGGGCCTGGGCGATCTTGTCCAGCAGCGCCTTGCCGTCGAAGGGCTTGGTCAGGTAGGTGAACACGCCGCGCGCCGTGGCCTCCACGGCGTCGGGAATCGTGCCGTGGGCCGTGAGCAGGATCACGGGCAGGGCCGGATGGCGCGCACGCACGAGGTCGAACAGTGCCAGGCCGTCGCGGCCGGGGAGCTGCACATCGGACAGCACCAGCTGGGGCTGCTCGATGTCGAGCTGGTTCAGCGCGGCCTCGGCCGAGCCCACGGCCGTCACCCGGTAGCCCGCCGCCGTCAGACGCATGGACAACAGGCGCAGCATGTCGGCGTCGTCGTCGACGACGAGGATGTGGGCGCGCAAGGCGTTGGCGGAGGAGGCGTCGGTCATGCTCAAGGCTGCGTGGCGCGGTGGCTGCCGTTGTGGGGCGGGCGTGCGGTCAGGCTGCGTTCGATCGCGCGCACGGCTTCGAGCCGCTCGGTCAACTGGTCGATGCGGCGCTGCTGGTCGCGCAGCTGCTGGGCCTGGCGCTCCAGGGCTTCCTCCACGCGGCGCTGTTCGGCGTAGCGCGCCACCAGCATGCCGGCCAGCGGGTACAGGCCGCGGGCCTCCTCGCGCGGATTGCCCAGCACGCGCTGGGCCAGGCCCTGGGCGCGCACGAGGTCGGAGGGCACGCGGGTCTGGGCGAGCGCCATGGCCAGCTGCAGGTCTTCGCCGGGCTGGCGCTGCGGCTCGGGGATGTCGGACAAACGGGTCAGCTCCAGCGCCAGCTCGACCGGCGCCATGCGGCGCAGCTTGTCCGCGTACACGAGCAGGCCCTGTGCGATGGTGCTGCTGTCCGTACGCACCCCGCCCGGCTGGCCGCCCTGCACAGGCAGCGGCACCGCGGGTTCAGGCGGCGCAGGCGGCGCGGGTTCCGGCTCCACCGGCGTGGGTTCCGGCGCCGGTGCACTGACCGGCTCGGGCGCAGGCGGCGGCGCCGGCGGCGCCACGCAGCCGGCCAGCAGCGCCGCGGCCAGCGCACAGAGCAGGGGAGAAGACGCGCGGGCCGCGCGTGGTTCAGGACACATGGGGTAGTTCGATGCGGAAATGGGCGCCGGGCAGGCCGGACAACAGCGTCATCTTGCCACCATGTGCGGCGATGTACTCGTTCACGATCGAAAGCCCAATGCCCGTGCCCTTGACCGCGCCCTCGGGCTGGCGCTGGCCGCGGAAGAAGGGCTCGAAGATGCGGTCGCGGTCCGCGTCGGCCACGCCGGGGCCCTGGTCGACGACATCGATCTGCACCAGCGCGCCACGCTGGTGCAGCTGCAACAGGATGCGTCCGCGCGGCGGCGAGAAGCGGATCGCGTTGGACAGCAGGTTGGCCAGGGCCGTGCCGATCTTGGCAGCGTCCACGCGGGCCGTGACGGGCTCGCCCTCGACCTCGACCGAGAGCTGGTTGGCGCGCCACTGCAGGCGCTGGGCATCGACCTGGGCCTCGATGAGCTCCATGAGGTCCACGCGCTCGCGCTTGAGCTGGCGCGCCTCGAAGGCCGCCGCGTTGAAGCGCAGCAGCGCCTCGATCTGGCTCTGCAGCTGCATGGTGTTCTGGCGCAGGATGCCGGCCACCTCGCGCTGGTTGTCGTTGAGCTCCCCGGCCACGCCCTCCTCGAGCAGGGACACGCCCTCGCGCAGCGCGGCCAGCGGTGTCTTGAGCTCGTGCGAGATGTGGCGCAGAAAGCGCGCCTTGTCGGCGTCCAGCTCGGACAGCCGCAGCCGCAGCCAGTCCAGCTGTTGGCCGATGCGGTGAACGTCCGAGGGGCCCTGGATCTCGATGGCCTGGTCGAGCCGGTTCTCGCCCAGGCCCACGATGGCACGCTCCACGCGCTTGAGCGGCCGGGCCAGCCACAGGCCCAGCGCGACCGCCAGCAGCAGCGCCAGCGCCACCATGGCGATCACCTGCTGCGTGATCTGCGCGCGGCTGGCGTCCAGTTCGGTGTTGAGCGACTGGCGGCGCTGCTCGATGGCGGCCTGCATCTGCTGGGCCAGCGTCACGTTGAGCGCGGCCAGCTCGCGGAACTCGGCGGCGATCGCGCGTTCGCGCTCCAGCGCCGTGTCCGCGGGGCCGTCCATGAGGCGCTCGATCTTGGTCAGCTGGCTGCGCCAGCGCTCCGCGAGGGCTGGCGGCAGGTCGGCCGGCTGCAGCGCGGCGACCAGGCCGGCCGCTTCCTGCGCGCTGTCGGCGAAGCGCCGGCGCAGCAGCGCGTCGTTGAGGATCAGCGACTGGCGTGCCGCGCGCTCGGCGGTCGCGCTGCGTTCGCTGAGCGTCTGGGCCACGCCGTTGAGCTGCAGCGTGCGCGCCGAGAAGCCCAGGCTGCGCTGCATCAGCACGTCGAAGGTGAACACGGCGCGCAGCGCCACGCCGCCCAGCAGCACGGCGATCAGCAGGAAGGCCAGCAGCAGCAGCTGGCGGAACGAGACGCGTGCGCCCGTCACGCGGCCGACGCGATCTCGCGTGTGCAGACCTCGCCGCGCAGCGAGTACGACATGGCCTCGGTCACGCGCACGTCCACCATCTGGCCGATCAGGCGGTCCGGGCCCGCGAAGTTGACGACGCGGTTGCACTCGGTGCGGCCCATGAGCTCGGGCTGGCCCGCATGGCTGCGCTTGGACGGGCCTTCCACGAGGATGGTCTGCACCGTGCCCACACGGCGCGCGGCGATCGCGCGCACATTGGCATCGACCACGCCCTGCAGCTGCTGCAGGCGCTTGAGCTTGACCTCGTGCGGCGTGTCGTCCGCGAGGTTGGCGGCCGGCGTGCCGGGCCGCGGGCTGAAGATGAACGAGAAGCTGTTGTCGAAGCCGATGTCCTCGATGAGCTTCATCATCTTGCCGAAGTCTTCCTCGGTCTCGCCCGGAAAGCCCACGATGAAGTCGCTGCTCATGGCCATGTCGGGCCGGATCGCGCGCAGCTTGCGCACGGTGGACTTGTATTCCATGGCCGTGTAGCCGCGCTTCATGGCCATCAGGATGCGGTCCGAGCCGTGCTGCACGGGCAGGTGCAAATGGCTCACGAGCTTGGGCACGCGCGCATAGGCCTCGATCAGGCGCGGCGTGAACTCGTTCGGGTGGCTCGTGGTGTAGCGGATGCGCTCGATGCCGGGGATCTCGGCCACGGTCTCGAGCAGCAGCGCGAAGTCGGCGATCTCGGCCGTGTCACCCATGCGGCCACGGTAGGCGTTGACGTTCTGGCCCAGGAGCGTGACCTCCTTGACGCCCTGGTCCGCCAGGCCCGCGATCTCCACGAGCACGTCGTCGAACGGGCGCGAGACCTCTTCGCCGCGCGTGTAGGGCACGACGCAGTAGCTGCAGTACTTGGAGCAGCCTTCCATGATGGAGACGAAGGCCGTGGCGCCTTCCACGCGCGCGGGCGGCAGGTGGTCGAACTTCTCGATCTCGGGGAAGCTGATGTCCACCTGGGCACGGTCCTGCGTGCGGCGCTGGCGCAGCAGCTCGGGCAGGCGGTGCAGCGTCTGCGGGCCGAACACCACGTCCACGAAGGGCGCGCGCGCGATGATGGCCTCGCCCTCCTGGCTGGCCACGCAGCCGCCCACGCCGATCTGCACGCCCTTTTTCTTGAGGTGCTTGACGCGGCCCAGGTCGGAGAACACCTTCTCCTGCGCCTTCTCGCGCACCGAGCAGGTGTTGAACAGGATCAGGTCGGCCTCGTCCACGTCCTGCGTGGGCTCGTAGCCTTCGGCGGCGTGCAGCACGTCGGCCATCTTGTCCGAGTCGTACTCGTTCATCTGGCAGCCGAAGGTTTTGATGAAGACTTTTTTCGTCATGGCGGTCTCGTGGGGCAATGCAGGATGGGCGGCGCGGGCCGCTCCGGTCGGTCGAAGGGGTGGGCGCTCGGCCGCCCGCTACTGCCCGTACTTGGGCCGCAGATGGAACGGCGTCTTGCCGTCGTCCTTGGGCCGCGTGTCTTCTTCGGCCGCGAACAGGAAGTTGCGCTCGCGCGTGGCGCCCGGGCGTTTGAGTGCGGCCTCCTGCTGGTTCAGCAGCCAGACCTGGTGGACCATGCCGTTGGGCTCGCGCGTGTAGTTCACGACCAGGCGCTCGCCGGCGATGCTGGCCGACAGCACGAGTTCGTTGCGTGGGCCGAGGATGCGCGCGCCCGGCGAGAGCCGGTCGGGCCTGCCGTCCAGCAGGATGTCGGGCGGCTGCGTGACCTGCAGCAGGCCGCGCAGCGCAGGGGCCGGGAATTCGCGCACCTGGGCCTGGGCGGCCGTGGTGGCGAGGGCGAATAGGGTGGCGGTCAACGTGAGCGGCGTACGGCAGCGGTTCATGGTGTTCATCCAGAGGCTGGGGGCGTGATTTTAGAAGCCCCCCCGCGGCTGGCCACCAATGCCCGTTCGATGGCGGCCTGCAACTGCTCGGCCACCACCTTCACGAGCGGCCCGAGCGGACGTGTGGCGTCCACCGCGATGCCGATGGTCTGCGGCTCGGCTCCCTTGTCGCGCACGGGCACGAAGCGAAGCGTGCCCGCGGCCAGTTCGGGCGCGGCGTCCAGCTCGGAGGTGAACACCACGTGGCTGCCGCCCAGGGCCAGCTGTTTGACCAGCTGCAGCGAATTGCTCTCGAAGCGCCCGCGGGACTCGGTGAACAGCCAGCCGTACTGCGCGTCCAGGTAGCGCCGGATCGCGAGCGCGCGGCTTTGCAGCGCCACCGGGTAGGCGGCGGCTTCCTGCAGGCTGACCGCGCGTGCGCCGGCCAGCGGGTGGCTGGGCGCCACCACGCAGCCGAACGGCAGCTCGGCGCGCCACAGCACGAGCAACTCGCGCCGCGGCGGCAGGTTGAAGGCCGCGCTCAGGTCGGCCGTGCCCGCCATCACGGCGGCCAGCGCCTCGTCGGTGCTGCCCAGGTTGACCGACAGCGAGATCAGCGGGTGGCTTGCGCCCAGCGCGGCGACCAGGGCCGGCAGCACGCTCGTGGAGTGGCTGTCCATGGCGTGCAAGGTCACATGGCCCTGGTGCACGCCCTGGAAGCGCCGGATCTCGCTCTCCAGCCGGCGTTCGTCCTGGCGCCAGCGCCGCGCCAGCGTGACCAGCGCATCGCCGGCCACGGTCGGCCGCATGCCGCGTGGCAGCCGCTCGAACAGCGGCGCGCCCAGCAGTTCCTCGAGCTGCAGGATCTGCCGGTTGATGGCCGAGGCCGCCACGTGCAGTTCCTTGGCGGCGGCCTGGATGGAGCCGGAGCGCGCCACCTGGTCCAGGTAGCGCAGGTTGGGCGGGACGAGGGATTGCGGCATGGCCGTCGAGCATACGCATTTTTCGAATGCAAGAGTGCTGAATCGGTGATGGACGGCAATGGGGTGCGTTTCTACGATCCGCCCATTCCTGCAGATTTCCCGCACCCTCCCCGAGGATTCCGCCATGTCCCTTGACTCCCTCCGCACCGCGTTGCCGGCCCTGGCTGCGCTGACCGTTCTGGCGCTGGCCCCGGCCCAGCAGGCCTGCGCCCAGGCCGCGTCCTGGCCCAGCAAGCCCGTGCGCATCGTCGTGAGCTTTCCGCCCGGCGGCACCAGCGACATCGTGGCGCGCCTCGTGGGCCAGCACCTGTCCGAAAGGCTGGGCCAGCAGTTCCTGGTCGACAACCGCCCTGGCGCGGGCGGCACGCTGGCGGCCGACATCGTCAAGAAGGAAGCGCCCGATGGCTACACGCTGATCCTGGCCAACAACGCACCGTTCACGATCGCGCCCACGCAGTTCAAGAAGATCCCGTACGACCCGCTCAAGGACTTCACGCACGTGGCCTACATCGGCGCTTCGGCGCCGGCGCTGCTGGTCCAGCCGTCGCTGGGCGTGAAGGACTTCAAGGGCTTCGTCGAGCTCGCGAAGAAAGAGAAGATCAGCTATGGCTCCAGCGGCGTGGGCTCGATCAGCCACATCCTGGGCGAGGGCGTGAAGAAGAAGGCCGGCATCGCGATGGTCCACGTGCCCTACAAGGGCAGCGCTCCCGCGATCCAGGACTTCAAGGCCGGCGTGCTCAAGACCTACTACGACCTGCTTGCGCAGAACATGCCCATGGTCAAGGCCGGCGAGGCCCAGGCCATCGCGGTGGCCGCGCCCAAGCGCATCTCGCAGGCGCCCGAGGTGCCGACCTTCCGCGAGCAGGGCCTGGACATCGTGCTGGAGAACTGGCTCGGCGTGTCCGGTCCCGCGGGCATGCCGGCCGACCTGGTCAGGAAGATCCACGACGCCGTGGCCGAGGCCGTGGCGCTGCCGGCCGTCAAGGACAAGTTGTTCGGCTGGGGTGTGGAGACCGTCGCCATGGGCAGCGCGGACTACACGAAGTTCGTGGGCGAGCAGATCGAGGTCTGGAAGCCGCTCATCGTCGAAGCCGGCGCGCAGGAAAAGTAGGCACTGCCAGTCCTGCGGGAGCGACGCCATGCAACTGTTGCGAGCCCTGGCCTGGCGCCAGGATTTTCTGGCCGGCCTGTTCGTGCTGGTCCTCGGCCTGGTCTGTCTGGCCGCTGTCGGCGACCTGGAGATCGGCAACGCCACCGAGATGGGCCCGGGCTATGTGCCGCGCGCACTGGCCTGGCTGCTGATCGCCGCGGGCGCAGGCATGGCCCTCACGGGCGCGCGCCGCGTGGCGGCCGAGCCCGTGGCCATCGTGCTGCGCCCTGTGCTCGTGCTCTCGCTGGCCGTGCTGCTGTTCGGCGCCATGGTCGACCGGCTGGGCATCGTGCTGGCGGTGATCGTGTCCACGGCCGTGGCCGCGCTGGCCAGCAGCATCAGCCGCCACCGCGAGACGCCGCTGGTCTGCGCCGTGCTGGCGGCGCTCGCCGCGCTCGTGTTCGTCAAGGGCCTGGGTCTGGCGATCCCGATCTGGCCGCGTTGAGCAGGAGACCACCATGGAGCTCCTTTCCAACATCGCCATGGGCCTGCAGGTGGCCGTGCTGCCGCAGAACCTCCTGTTCTGCTTCGTCGGTGTGCTCTTGGGCACGCTGATCGGCGTGCTGCCCGGCATCGGCGCGGTGGCCACCATGGCCATGCTGCTGCCCATCACCTTCCACCTGCCGCCGGCCACCTCGCTGATCATGCTGGCCGGCATCTACTACGGCGCGCAGTACGGCGGCTCGACCACGGCCATCCTCGTGAACCTGCCCGGCGAGGCCAACTCGGTCGCGACCACGCTGGACGGCTACGCCATGGCGCAGAACGGCCGCGGCGGCGCGGCGCTGGCGATCGCGGCCATCGGCTCCTTCGTCGCGGGCACGGTGGCCACCTTGCTGATCTCGGCGTTCGGCCCCGGCATGGCGGCGCTCGCGCTGAAGTTCGGCCCGGTCGAGTACTTCTCGCTGATGCTGCTGGGCCTGGTCTGCTCCATGGTGCTGGCCAACGGCGCGCTGTTCAAGGCCGTGGTCATGATCGTGTTCGGCATGTTCCTGGGCCTGGCCGGCACGGACGCCAACTCGCCCATGCCGCGCCTGACCTTCGGCGTCATGGAACTGGCCGACGGCATCGACTTCGTGGCGATCGCGGTCGGCCTGTTCGGCCTGACCGAGATCATGCTGAACCTGGAGCACAAGCCGCGCGCCGTGCAGGCCGTGCCCATGCACGAACTGCTGCCGACCAGGGAGGAGCTGAAGGAAAGCATCGGCCCCATCCTGCGCGGCACGCTGCTGGGCTCGGTGCTGGGTGTGCTGCCCGGCGGCGGCGCGCTGCTGGCCTCGTTCGGCGCCTATGCGCTCGAGAAGAAACTGAGCCGCACGCCCGAGCGCTTCGGCAAGGGCGCCATCGCGGGCGTGGCCGCGCCCGAGTCGGCCAACAACGCGGGCGCGCAGACCTCGTTCATCCCGCTCTTGACGCTGGGCGTGCCCTCCAACGCCATCATGGCCGTGATGGCCGGCGCCATGACCATCCAGGGCATCGTACCGGGACCGCAGGTCATGACCGAACACGCCGCGCTGTTCTGGGGCATGGTCGCCAGCATGTGGGTCGGCAACCTGATGCTGGTGGTGCTGAACCTGCCGCTCGTGGGCCTGTGGGTCAAGCTGCTGCAGCTGCCCTACCGGCTGCTGTACCCGGCCATCGTGTTCTTCTGCGCGATCGGCATCTACAGCATCAACAACCGCGCGCTCGACGTGTACCTCGCGGTCGGCATCGGCCTCTTGGGCTACGCCATGGCCAAGCTCGGCTTCGAGGCCACGCCGCTGGTGCTGGGCTTCATCCTGGGGCCCATGATGGAAGAGAACTTCAAGCGCGCGATGCTGCTGTCGGGCGGTGACGCCCAGACCTTCGTCGAGCGCCCGATCAGCGCCGGCCTGCTCGTGGCCGCCGCGCTGATGCTCGCGGCCATGGCCCTGCCTTCCGTGAAGCGCACGCGCGCCGAGGCGCTCAAGGAAGACTGAAGATGAACCCACCCCGTTGGGCTGGCTCACTTCGTGCAGCCATCCGATACCCCGCAAGGGGCGCACCCGGCGGCCTGCATGGCCTGCTCTGGGGCCACTCGACCGGTGCCGTGCGTGCCGGGTTCGTGTTCTGCGGATGGCGCGCCAGCGCAATGGACAGCTGACAGATGACCAAGGAGACCTCCATGCCCGAGCCGTTGCGCCTGCGCTTCATCCTGAACACCTTCTACTCGGGCCCACAGGCCTGGTTCTTCGTGGCCGAAGACCAGGGCTATTTCCGCGAGGAGGGCCTGGCCGTCGAATTCACCGAGGGCGACACGCTGGCCAATGCCGTGCCGCGCCTGGCCGACGGCCTGTACGACGCAGGCTATGGCGACATGAACGCACTGGTGGAATGCGCGGCCAGCCGGCCCGACGACGCGCCCGTGGCCGTGTTCGCCATGCACAACCGCTCGCCTTACACGATCGCGGTGCCGGCTGCGGGGCTGGTGCGCGCGCCGCAGGACCTGGCCGGCAAGCGCCTGGTCACGCACCCGAACGACGCGGCCTGGCGCATGTTTCCCGAGTTCTGCGCGGCCTGCGGCGTGGCGCCGGACAGCGTGTCCATCGAGGTCTCGGCGCTGCCGCACAAGGACATCGTGCCGCTGATGCTGGCTGGCCGCTGGGACGGCCTCTTCGGTTTCGTCAACACCCTCCGTGCGCAGACCATCGAGGCCGGGCTGGACGCGGACCGGCTGCTGCGCCACTTCGAATGGCAGCACCACGTGCCCTCGCTGTACGGCGCAGCGCTGATGGTCACGCCGGCCCTGCGTGCCGCACACCCCGAGGCCGTGGCCGGCCTGGTGCGGGCCGTGAACCGTGGCCTGGCCGACACCATCGCCGATCCGGACGCGGCCATCGCGGCCGTGGCGCGGCGCAATCCCGGGCTGGACCGCGTCGCGAACCGGGCCCGCCTGGTCGGCACATTGGGCCTGGAGATGGCGCATCCCGAGGGCGCGCGCATCGGCATCGGCGCGGTGAATCCCGAGCGCCTGACCGCCACCGTGGCCTTGATGGCCCGGGCCAAGGCCCTGCCACAGGTGCCCGATGCGGCGTGCCTGTTCGATGCGCAGTTCCTGCCGCCGCTCGCATCCCGCGTGCGCAGCCTGGCACAGGCGCTGTGACCGTCGTGTCGCTCGCGCGGCCATGCCCGCGCGGCCGGCAGGCCGCTCAGCAGCAGGGCGCCTGCGCAGCCGCCGCCTGGTGGGCCTGCGCGCGGGCACCGTGCCTGGCGGACCAGACGACCAGCAGCAGTGCCAGCACCGCCAGGCCTGCGCCGGCGAACATGACGGCCGCGTAGCCCAGCCCGGCGCTCAGCACGGCCGCTCCCATGGCCGCGCCCACGGCATTGCCGAGGTTGAACGCGCCGATGTTGACCGAGGATGCGAGGCCCGGTGCCTCGGACGCCGCGCGCATGACGCGCATCTGGATCGGCGGTACCACGGCGAAGGCGCCGATGCCCCACACGAGCACGCCGACCGCGGCACCGATGGGTGTGCGTGACAGCCACGGAAAGGCCAGCATGCTCGCTGCGATCAGCAGCAGAAAGCCGATCAGCGTCTTGTCGACCGAACGGTCGGCGAACTTGCCGCCCAGCGCGTTGCCGACCGTGAAGCCCACGCCGGCCAGTGCGAGCAGCACGGTGATCAGCGCCGGCGAGGCCGCGTTGAAGGTCTTGAGCGCGGGTGTGATGTAGGTGTAGAGCGAGAACATGGCGCCCGAGCTCAGCACCGTGGTCAGCATCGCTTGCAGCACCACGGGACGCGTGAGCACCTTGAGTTCGGCCCGCACATCGGTGGGGGCCTGCGCCCGGCTGCCGCGGGGCAGGGCCAGGCGCAGCGCGACCATGGCGAGCAGGCCAAGCAGCGCGATGGCCGCGAAGGATTGGCGCCAGCCCAGGCTCTCGGAAAGCCAGGTGGCGGCGGGCACGCCGCCGATGTTGGCCAGCGTGAGCCCCATGAACATGGTGGCGACGGCGCTGGCCTGCCTGTCCCGCGGCACCACGGTGGCCGCGACCACGGCGCCGATGCCGAAGAAGGCGCCATGGGTCAGGCTCGTGACCACGCGCGCGGCCATCAGGCTGGCATAGCCCGGTGCGAGCGCCGACAGCAGGTTGCCCAGCGTGAAGATGGCCATCAGCAGCATCAAGGCCTTGCGCCGGGACCAGCGCCCCAGCAGCAGCGTCATGAAGGGCGCGCCCACCGTCACGCCGATCGCGTAGGCGGAGACCAGCAGGCCTGCGGACGGGATGGAGACATCCACGCCTTCGGCAATGGACGACAGCATGCCCATGGGGCCGAACTCGGTCGTGCCGATGCCGAAGGAGCCGATGGCCAGCGCAAGCAAAGGCCCCGTGGCGCTGCGGGACGGATCGCTTGCGGGGGCGGCAAGCTCGGAGGAGGTGTTGGTGTGCATGGAACGGACGCGAGGGTTGGGCCGGTGGCGGCTCAGATCCAAGGGTTAACCCTTGGACATCGCATTGTGGCGAGCGCGACCTTTCCAGTAAACGGCAGAATTTAGAAAATACTTTTGCCCTGGGTGGGAAGATGAAAACGACCCTCGAAGAAATCAACGTGTTCCTGGCGGTCGTGGACACGGGCTCGCTGACCGCTGCGGCCGAACACCTGGGCCAGCCCATCTCCACGACCAGCCGGCTGCTCGCGCGGCTGGAGGACAAGTTGCAGACCACCTTGCTGCGGCGGACCACGCGGCGGCTGGACCTGACCGACGAAGGGTGTGGCTTCGTGCAGGACGCCCGCCAGGTGCTGGAGTCGGTCCGCGTCGCGGAGGAGCGGCTCATGGCGCGGCGCGGACGCCTGTCCGGCCCGCTGCAGGTCGATGCGGCCTCGCCCTTCATGCTGCACGTGCTCGCACCGCTGCTGCCGGGCTACCGGGCGCTGCACCCGGGCGTGGACCTCGTGCTGCACAGCAACGAAGGCTTCATCGACCTGCTGGAGCGGCGCGTGGACCTGGCCATCCGCATCGGCGAACTCAAGGACTCCACGCTGCACAGCCGGCTGCTCGGCCATGTCCGCAACCGGCTCGTGGCCAGCCCCGCCTACCTCGCCCGCCGTGGCACACCGGCCGATGCCGGCGCGCTGCGCCAGCACGAGCTGCTGGGTTTCAGCCAGCCCGAGACACTCAGGCTGTGGCCTGTGCAGCATGCCGATGGCAGTGCGGCCCACCTCGTGCCCACGCTGCTGTCCTCCAGCGGCGAGACGCTGCGCCAGCTCGCGATCGAGGGCATGGGCATCACCTACCTGGGCGATTTCATGACCGCGCGCGACATCGCGCAGGGCCGGCTCGTGGAGGTGCTGCCCCAGGCGACGCTGAACAGGCCGCGGCCCGTCCAGGCGGTCTACTACCAGCAGTCGGCCGTTTCGGTCCGCATCGCGTCGATGGTGAACTACCTGGCCGAGGCCATGCGGGCCCCCGAAGCCGAGTGGGCCGCCTACGTGCCGCCCGCAAGCTGAGCGTGCCCGGCGTGGGGCCTTGCCCGAGGTTCTGCGCGCACCGTTTTGCCGCCGGGCCTGGCGTCGGCGCCTGCGGCGGGCGCCGAGCCGCTGCCGGCCTCAGCGCGCGGCGGGCAGTCCCAGCAGCGCGCGGTAGTCGCGCGCGGTCTGCGGCGACGCCGTGTCCAGCGACTGCTGCCAGGCGGTCTGGTGGCGCAGCACCAGGCGTGCGTCGGCCACGGCCTTGGAGCGGCAGAACCAGTGGCAGGTGTGCTGCATGAGCAGCAGCTCGGCCATCATGCGGCGCGCCAGCGTCTTCTCGGCCAGGCCGGCGCTGTTGGCCGCCACCTCGGCGATACCGCGCGCATGGATCGCGAAGGCCTCGCGCACGTCGAACATGCGGTAGCGCGGCAGCAGTTGCTGGGCCCAGGGGATCCACATCGGCAGCTTGCTGACCTGGGCCAGCGGTGCGGGCATGGTGGCCACGTCGGTGGCGAAGCGCTGGAACTGGGCGGCCAGCGACTGCTCGGTGCCGGCCAGCACGCCGCGCACCTGGCGCGCACGCTCTTCATCGGCCTCGCCGAGCCAGCGCAGGTAGCCGTCGGTCAGCGCCTCCATCTGCTGCTCGATCTGGTAGGGGCGCAGGTACTGGGCGAGCAGGGCCACGCGGGCCTGCTGTTCGCGCGCTTTTTGCACCGAGGCGGCGATGCCGAGCACGGCCAGCAGCAGCAGGAGTTCGGTCATCGGTTCATGGCCATTGGGGGATGGGCTCGTCCTTGAGTTGGCCGCGCAGCGCGGCGTAGTCGGGCACGATGGAGGCCACCGTGTCCCAGAAGCGGGGGCTGTGGTCCATCACGCGCAGGTGGCTCAGCTCGTGCACGACCACGTAGTCGATGATGGACAGGCGCAGGTGGATCAGCCGCCAGTTCAGCCGGATCGCGCCGCTGCTGCTCGCGCTGCCCCAGCGCGTGCCGGCGCTGGACAGCGTGAGCTTGGTCCATTGCACGCCCAGCTGCGGCGCATAGTGCTGCAGCCGCTCGGTGAACAGGCGCTTGGCCTGGCGCATGAGCCAGGCCTGCACGGTGTCGCGGATCTGCTCGGGCGCGGCGCTGCCGGCCAGCGCCAGCTGCAGCACACCGCGCTCGGCATCCAGCGCGGCACCGCCGCTGCCCGCGAAGCGGTGGCTGGGATCGAGTTCGAGCCGGATGTTCTGGCCCAGGAAGGGCAGGGCGGCGCCGTCCTGCCAGACGATGCGGGCCTCGGCCATGCGCTGCTGGCGCTGCTGGGCCTCGCCGAGCTTGCGCAGGATCCAGTCGCTCTTGTCGCGCACGGCGCCGTCGATCTCCGCGAGCGGCACCCAGCGCGGCGCGCTGACGACCAGGCCGTCGGCCCCGATCACGAAGCCGATGCTGTGCCGCTTGGCACGCTTGAACAGGTAGTCGACGACCGCGGGGCCCAGCAGGGCCTGGCGGTTGGCCTGCGGATGCGAGAAGCGAACGGCCGGCGAAGCGTCTGGCGGCACCGCTGCGGGCGCAGGCGCCTGGCGCGGCTCGGCAGGCGGCGCGAAGAAGTCGAGCGCCAGCTGGACCAGGGGCTTCACTTCAGTCCTGGATAGGCCTCGGGGTCGAGCCTGTGCATCTCGCCCTCGATCCAGGCCTGCACCTCGCGCATGAGTTCGTCGGCCTGGCGCCCTTCGGTGGGGATCGGTTTGCCGATGGAGATGTCGACGATGCCGGGCCGCTTGACGAAGGCCTTGCGCGGCCAGCACTTGGCCGAGGTCACGGCGATCGGCACGACCGGCGCGCCGCAGGCGATCGCCAGCCGCGTACCGCCCGATTTGTAGTTGCCCACACCGCCGCGCGGAATGCGCGTGCCCTCAGGGAACATGATGACCCAGTTGCCCTGCTTGAGCAGCCGGCGGCCCTGCTGCACGACCTTGGCGAAGGCGCGAGCGCCTTGGCCGCGGTCGATGTGGATCATGTCCATGCGCGCCATGGACCAGCCGAAGAACGGGATGTAGAGCAGCTCGCGCTTGAACACGTAGGCCAGCGGGTGCGGCATGATGGCCGGCATCACCAGCGTCTCCCAGGTCGACTGGTGCTTGACCAGCAGCACGGCGGCATCCAGGCTGCCGTGCGGCAGGTTCTCGTAGCCCGTGATGCGGTTGCGGATGCCCAGGATGAACTGGCCGCCGTTGACGGCCACCTTGAGCCAGCCCGCGCAGATCCAGTACATGCGCGTGGGGCTCACGAACAGCGAGGCGATGATCGCGAACGTGGCCCAGGGCACGATGGTGAGCACCATCCAGAGCAGGTGCAGCACGGAACGCACGAAAGCCAGCAGCCAGGCGCCGGGGGACAGGCCTGTCTTCATGGCGTGGGGGGCTGGCGCAGCAGCACGTCGCGGGCGGTCAGGAATTCGGCGAAGGCCATGAGGTCCAGGTGCACGATGGTGTGGGGGGGGCAGTCCGGGGGTGTGCCGCGGTCGCGCCAGTCGGCGGACTTGCCGGTCAGCACCAGGTGGGGCTCGCAGCCCGCAGCGCTGCCGGCCTGCAGGTCGCGTGCGCTGTCGCCCACGGTCGGCACGCCCTTCAGGTCCACGCCCAGGCGTTCGCCGATCTGCAGGAACAGGCCGGGCCGGGGTTTGCGGCACGCGCAGTCGTCGGCGGGTGTGTGCGGGCAGTAGAACACCGCGTCCACGCGCGCGCCCACGGCGGCCAGCATCTTGTGCATCTTGGCGTGGATGGCATTCAGCGAGACCACGTCGAACAGGCCGCGGCCCAGGCCCGACTGGTTGGTGGCCACCACCACGTGCCAGCCGCCGTGGTTGAGCTTGGCGATGGCCTCCAGCGCACCAGGCAGCGGCTCCCATTCCTGCGGCGACTTGATGAACTCGTCGCTGTCGATGTTGATGGTGCCGTCGCGGTCCAGGATCACCAGTTTCATGCCGCTTCCTCCCGGCCTGCCGCCAGGCCGCCCCGGGGCAGGCCCGCCCTTGGGGAGGACAGCGGCGGCACGCGGTGCGCAGCGTGGGCGTTCATGACGCCAGGCGCGACAGGTCGGCCACGCGGTTCATCGCAGCGTGCAGCGTCTTCAGAAGCCCCAGGCGGTTGAGCCGCAGGTCGGGCTGCTCGGCATTGACCATCACGCCGTCGAAGAAGGCATCGACGGGCGCGCGCAGCGCGGCCAGGGTCTGCAGCGAGGCCGTGTAGTCGCCGGCTTCGAACTGCGCGTCGGCCGTCGGCGCGATGCGCTGCAGCGCGGCGTACAGGTCCTTTTCGGCGGCTTCGTGCAGCAGCAGTTCGCTGACGTGCGCGTCGACCTCGTCACCGGCCTTCTTGAGGATGTTGGACACGCGCTTGTTGGCGGCCGCCAGGGCTGCCGCCTCGGGCAGCGCGGCGAAGGCGCGCACGGCCGCCAGGCGCAGCGGCACCTCGCCCAGGCGCTGCGGGCGCAGGGCCAGCACGGCGTCGACCTCCTGGGCGCTGTAGCCCTGCTCGCGCAGGCTGCCGGCCAGGCGCTCGTCGAGGAAGTTCAGCAGCGCCTCGGTCGGGTCCTGGATCTTGTCGCCGAAGGCCGGCACGGCCGCGCGCACGAGCGCCTCGGGCGCCAGCGGCAGGTTCTTCTCGGACAGCATGCGCAGCACGCCCAGCGCATGGCGGCGCAGCGCGAAGGGGTCGCGGTCGCCGGTGGGCAGGTTGCCGATGCCGAACATGCCGACCAGCGTCTCCAGCTTGTCGGCCAGCGCGACCACCAGGCCCACGTCGTTGCGCGGCAGCGCATCGCCCGCGAAGCGCGGCTTGTAGTGGTCTTCGATGGCGTCGGCCACGGCGGGCGGCAGGCCGTCGTTGAGCGCGTAGTAGCGGCCCATGGTGCCCTGCAGCTCGGGGAACTCGCCGACCATGTCGGTCACGAGATCGCTCTTGGCCAGCTGCGCGGCCTGGTCGGCCTGCGCTGCGAGTTCGGCACCGCCGATCTGCTGCGCAATGGCTGCAGCGATGGCGCGCACGCGCGCGATGCGCTCGCCCTGGCTGCCGAGCTTGTTGTGGTAGACCACCTTGTCCAGGCCGGGCACGCGTGCGGCCAGCGTCTTCTTGCGGTCCTGGTCGTAGAAGAACTTGGCGTCGGCCAGGCGCGGGCGCACCACGCGCTCGTTGCCGCCGGTCACGGCGCTGGCGTCGTCGGGCCGGATGTTGCTGACCACGAGGAAGCGGTTGGTGAGCCGGCCCTCGGCGTCCAGCAGCGGGAAGTACTTCTGGTTGGCCTTCATCGTGAGGATCAGGCACTCCTGGGGCACATCCAGGAACTCGGGCTCGAAGGCGCAGACCAGCACATTGGGGCGTTCGACCAGGGCCGTCACTTCGTCGAGCAGGGCCTCGTCCTCGATGGGACGCGCACCGCCGCCGACCTGGGCGGCTGCGGCGGCCAGTTGGCGCGCGATCTCGGCGCGGCGCGCGTCGAAGCCGGCGATCACGGCGCCGTCTTCGGCCAGCGTGTCGGCATAGCGGTCGGCGTGGGCGATCGCCACAGGCGACTTGGCGGCTTCGAAGCGGTGGCCCTGCGTGCTGTTGCCGGCCTGCAGGCCCAGCGCCGTCACGGGCACGACATCGCTGCCGTGCAGCGCCACCAGGCCGTGCGCCGGGCGCACGAAGCTCACGCTGGTCCAGCCCGGCAGCTCGCAACCCGATTCGAGCTGGTAGCTCATGAGCTTGGGGATCGGCAGCTTGGCGATCGCCTCGAGCAGGGCCTTCTGCAGACCCTCGGCCAGCGTGACGCCGGCCTGCACGCTGTCGAAGAACAGGGCTTCGGCCTTGCCGTCGGGCGCGCGCTTGAGCTGCGGCACGGCGGACGCGTCGGCGCCCAGCGCCGCGAGGCGCTTGAGCAGCGCGGGCGTGGGCTGGCCATCGGCAGTCAGGCCCACGGTGACGGGCATGAGCTTGGTCGATTGCGGCTTGTCGGCCGCGCGCGCGAGCACGCCCGTGATGTGGGCGGCCAGACGGCGCGGCGAGGCGAACGCGGTCAGCTGCGCGTCGGCACCGGCCAGGCCCTGGGCGCGCAGCTGCTCGAGCAGCTGGCCCGCGAAGGCGTCGCCGAGCTTGCGCAAGGCCTTGGGCGGAAGTTCTTCGACGAACAGTTCAACGAGAAGGTTCTGGGTGGTGCTCATGTTCAGGCCGCCGCCTTGTCTTTCTTCGGGATCTGCGCGACCCATTCGCGCGGGGCCATCGGGTAGCCCAGTCGTTCGCGGCTGTCCACGTAGCTCTGCGCCACGGCGCGGGCCAGGTTGCGGATGCGGCCGATGTAGGCGGCGCGCTCGGTCACGCTGATGGCGCCGCGCGCGTCCAGCAGGTTGAAGCTGTGCGCGGCCTTGAGCACCTGCTCGTAGGCCGGCAGCGCGAGCTGCTGCGCCATGAGGTGCTTGGCCTGCTTCTCGTGCGCGTTGAAGGCCGTGAACAGGAAGTCGGCGTCTGAATGCTCGAAGTTGTAGGTGGACTGCTCCACCTCGTTCTGCTTGTAGACGTCGCCGTAGCTGAGGCCGTCGGTCCACTTCAGGTTGTAGACGTTGTCCACGCCCTGCAGGTACATGGCCAGGCGCTCCAGGCCGTAGGTGATCTCGCCCGTGATGGGCTTGCAGTCGATGCCGCCGACCTGCTGGAAGTAGGTGAACTGGGTGACCTCCATGCCGTTGAGCCAGACCTCCCAGCCCAGGCCCCAGGCGCCCAGCGTGGGATTTTCCCAGTCGTCCTCGACGAAGCGGATGTCGTTCTTCTTGAGGTCAAAGCCCAGCGCCTCCAGCGAGCCCAGGTACAGCTCCAGGATGTTGCTGGGCGCAGGCTTGAGCACCACCTGGTACTGGTAGTAGTGCTGCAGGCGGTTCGGGTTCTCGCCGTAGCGGCCGTCCTTGGGGCGGCGGCTGGGCTGCACGTAGGCAGCCTTCCAGGGCTCGGGGCCGAGTGCGCGCAGGAAGGTGGCGGTGTGCGAGGTGCCGGCACCGACCTCCATGTCGTAGGGTTGCAGCAGCGCACAGCCCTGCTCGGCCCAGTACGTCTGCAGCTTGAGAATGATTTGTTGGAATGACAGCATCGATGCGGAGCCGGGCGAAGGGCCGGCAAGGAAGTCGAAGGCGGCGCGCCGTGGGCGCGCAAACCGCAGATTCTACGGGCGCCGCCCGCGCCGCAGCAGCGCCAGCGCGACGATGGCCAGCGCCGGGGCCCACAGCGGTGCCAGGCCGAAGCGGCCGGCCCACCAGGCGAACGGCGTGATGTCGGTGCGGCCCTGGACCTCGCCGTCCAGCACGGCGCGCGTGAGCCGCGGCAGCGCGTGCGTGACTCGGCCCTGGGCGTCGATGATGGCGGTGGCGCCGGTGTTGGTGGCGCGCAGCATGGGGCGGCGGAACTCCAGTGCCCGCATGCGCGAGATCGCCAGGTGCTGGTCGATCGCGATGCTGTCGCCGAACCAGCCGATGTTGCTCATGTTCACGAAGATGGTGGGGGCTTGGGCCGGGTCGATGAAGCGTGCCGCGAGCTCCTCGCCGAACAAGTCCTCATAGCAGATGTTGGGCGCCAGGCGCTGCGGCCCCAGCACCATGGAGGCCTGGCCCACGTCGCCACGGCGGAAATCGCCCAGCGGGATCTCCAGCATCTCGGTGAACCAGCGGAACAGCGGCGGGATGAACTCGCCGAACGGCACCAGGTGGTGCTTGGCGTACTCGTAGTAGGTGACGCGGCCCGGCGTTAGGCCGACCGCCGCATTGATGTAGCCCGTGCTGAGGTCGCCCAGCGGAACGCCGAGCAGTGCGGACTGGCCGCCCTTGGAGAAGCGGGCCTGCAGCGCCTGCCAGTAGCCGATCGGCAGCTGCTCGGGCAGCAGCGGCAACGCGGTCTCGGGCGCGACGACCAGCGACGCCGTGGCGCGGTCCAGCTGTTGGCCATACCAGCGCAGGGATTGCTCGATGCCCTCGCCGGGCTGGAATTTTTCGTCTTGCGGAATGTTGCCCTGTAGCAGGCTCACGCGCAGCGGCTCGGCGATGAGGGCGCGCTCGTCGGCCGGCAGGCGGTCCAGTGCTGCCGTCAGGCCTGCGAGCACGAGCAAGGCCAGCGCCGCATGCGCGCGCCGCGGAGCCCGTGCGGCGAGCGCGGCCAGCAGCGCGGCGGTCAGCATGGCGAGCGCCGTGATGCCATAGACCCCGGCCCAGGGTGCGACTGCGGCCAGCGGCCCATCCACGTGCGCATAGCCGCCAGCGCCCCAGGGAAAGCCCGTGAACCACAGGCCACGCGCCAGTTCGGCCAGTGTCCACAGCGCCGTCCACAGCACGGCGCGGCCCAGCGGGTGGCGCACGGCGCTGTACCGTGCCACGCCCGCGGCCAGCGCGTAGTACAGCGCCAGCAGCGCGGCCAGCGCCGCCACCGCGAGCACGGCCAGCGGGGCCGCGAGGCCGCCATACACATGCAGCGAGATGAACAGCCACCAGAAGGTGCCGGCCAGCCACGCGAAGGCGAACAGGAAGCCGCGCAGCGCCGCCGCGCGCGCGCTGGGGGCCGCGTCGACGAGTCCGACCAGCACCGCCAGGGCGGCGGTCTGCAGCCACCACAGGGGCTGGCCGTTCCAGGGGGCTGCGATGGACAGGGCCTGCGCGATGCCGGCCAGCAGCGCACCCGCCAGGGCGACCCAGGCGGCGGGCCCGGCGCGCCGGTTCACCCGTGGACCTTCGCCCTGCGGGCTGCGTGGGGCTGTGGAGCGGGCGACCCGGCCGTGCTCATGGCGTGGCGTCGCCGGATCCGGCCACGGGCGACACCTTGAACCAGCGCACGGCGCCGCCCTTGGTGTGCAGCACCACGAAGTGCAGTCCGGCCAGGTCGTGGCTTTCGCCGCGCCGCGGCACATGGCCGACCTCGTGGGCGATCAGGCCGCCGATGGTGTCGAAGCGTTCCTCTTCGGGGCCGTCCTGCAGCGTCACGCCGAAGTTTTCCTCGACGCGCTCGACCGGCGTGTCGCCGCTGACGCGGTAGGTGTGGTCGGCCAGGCCGAAGATGTCGCCATGGTCTTCGACGATGTCGAATTCGTCCTCGATCTCGCCGACGATCTGCTCGAGCACGTCCTCGATCGTGATGAGGCCCGCGACCCGGCCGAACTCGTCGATGACCACGGCCAGGTGGTTGCGGTTGCCGCGGAATTCGCGCAGCAGATCGTTGAGCCCCTTGCTCTCGGGCACGAAGACGGCCGGGCGCAGCAGGGCCCGCAGGTTCAGCGCGGGCGAGCGCTGCAGCTTGAGCAGGTCCTTGGCCAGCAGGATGCCGATGATGTTTTCGCGTTCGCCCTCGTAGACCGGAAAGCGCGAGTGCGCGGTCGTGATGACCTGGCGCAGCAGCTGCTCATAGGGCGCATCGATGTCCAGGCAGTCCATGCGCGTGGCCGCCACCATCACGTCCCCGGCCGTCTGGTCGGCCATGCGGATCACGCCTTCGAGCATCACGCGCGCATCGGGGCCGATGATGTCGTTGTGCTCTGCGTCGTTGAGTGTTTCGATCAGTTCCGCCCGCGAATCCGGGCCCGGGTGGATGAACTCGGCCAGGCGTTGCAGGAAGCTGCGCTTGTCTTCGCGCTCGGGGCTACCGGGCGCGGAGCGCCCTGGATAGGGGTCTGACACTGACGGGGGTGCACGGCGTGCGGTTGTGGGAGAGCCGCAAGGATAGCGGATCGCGGCGTCGGCGCCCATGCGCTGGCCGCAGCGCGTGTCAGCGGCCTGATTTGGCGCGCGCGGCGCGCACGCCCCGGCGCACTTCCTGCAGCCCTGCAAGAAAGCGCAGGAACTGGTGTGCCTGGGCCTTGAGGTGGTAGTCGGTGAAGCCCACATGCTGCTGCACCAGTTCGGCCACGCGGGAGTCCAGCGTGGCGGCCGGAAGCCGCAGAAAGGCTTCTGTTTCCGAGCCGTCGCGCTCGACCTTGGCGCCAGCGTTGCGCGCGATCTTCAGCATGGCCGTGTTCTCGCTGAGCGCGTGGATGAACAGCATCTGCACGCCCTCGTTGCGCGCGTGCACCACGGCACGCTCGAACAGCCGCGCACCGTAGCCACGCCCGCGCGCGTGTTCGGACACGGACACGCCGAACTCGGCGCACGAGGTCAGCGAAGGATCGACCGAGAACGCCAGGTGGGCCATGGCGATCAGCTCGAGCCGGCGGTTGTAGATGCCGAAGATCTCATCACGTGAAAAATTCAGGCTGTCCACGTAGCGCTGCACATGTTCGTCCGCGGCGGCGTAGCCGAACCGCAGATAGCGGTCGTGGGGCGCCAGCGCCAGCAGGTGCCGCAGGATGCGGTCCCGGTGCCCTGGCCCGAGCGAACGGATGGGGACGAGGACCGACGCTGCGCGTGGCTTGTCTGCACCCTCGCGCGCAGGCGCGTGCGCACTGCCGTCGACCGAGGACCGTGTGCTGGGGTGGATAAAATGCTGCATTGCAGCAATATAAGCCTTTCGCCGCAAACCTGCGGGCACTACCCCACGGATTTCGCAGATGCCGCGGGGCCAATCGCACGCGAAACAAACGAAACAAAGCGCTTTGCGCACTGCAATGCGGGTGTAACGCAGCCTCCGGATACTGCGCAGCACACCGCGGCTTCGGCTGCGCATGAGGAGGTTTGCCGTGTCCGTTTCGCATGTTGACAGTGCAGTAGGTGAGCACCAGGCCCCGTTGCCGCGGCCGACGCCGCAGCACTGGCTGCGGCGCCTGTGGTTCCGGCCGCAAGGGCGGCTCGACGAGATCCGCCAGCGCATGCTGGCCCAGCTGGGGGCGGTGGCCGATGCGCAGCAGCGCGCGGGCCTGGCCGTGCGCATCAAATCGGCGGCCGATTCCGAGGCCTTGTGGGCCCTGCGCCGCGACTGGATGCAGGCGCTGGCTGCGGCCCAGGGGGAGTTGCTGGCACGCCAGCGCATGAGCGAGGTGAGCTTCATGTTCGCCGGCATGCTGGACCGCGAGCAGCATGCGCGGGCGGTCGGCGCACTGCTGCAGGCCGAGCTGCAAGGCCGTCTCGTGCTGCAGACGGACGCGCGGCGCGTCGACCACTGAGCTGCCGCGCCACAACGCTGGCGCTCAGAGTGGCAGCGCCGTGGTGGCCTTGACGCGGTCCAGCACGAAGCTGGTCTTGCAGTCCTGCACGCTGGGGTGCTTGAGCAGCGTGCCCATGACGAAGCTGCGGTAGTGCGCCATGTCGCGCACGACCACGCGCAGCAGGTAGTCCATGTCGCCCGTCAGGGCCTCGCACTCCACGACTTCGGGCCAGGTGATGACGCTGGCGCGGAACAGGTCCATGGGGTTGCGCTTGTGGGTCTCGGCCAGCTTTTCCAGCCGCACGTTGAGGTAGGCGGTCAGCGCCAGGCCCACGGATTCCGGCTTGACCAGCGCGACATAGCGGTCGATCACGCCGCTGTCCTCCAGCCGCTTGACGCGCCGCAGCACGGCGCTGGCCGACAGGCCGACCTGTTCGGCGATCTGCTCGTAGGTGGCGCGGCCATCGGTTTGCAGCGCGCTCAGGATCTGGCGATCCAGCTTGTCCAGCGTTTCCAAGGCCGCTCCTGCTCTGAAAGGGTGCGATTTTGCCGCCGGATTCAGGCGCGGCCCAGGTCCTGCAGCGTGGCCTGCAGCACGCGCTCGTCGAAGGCCAGCGCCACATGCGGGCGGCCCGGCACGAAGCGGTTGTCGGCACCCGCGCGCGCGGCCGTGGACACCGGGAACACGATGTTGTCGCAGTTGGAGTACCAGCACGTGAACGGCACGGCCGCCGCCGAGGCGGCTTCGTCCCGCGCAAGCTGCGCCAGCCAGTCGCTGCCCGGCTCCATCTGGCGCGCGCTGGCGCCATGTCCCAGGCGAGCCATCCAGGTGCCGCCGTGGGGACTGGCGATCGTGACGATCCGGGCCACGCGCGCCGCGGCGCCGCGCTGGCGCAGCCAGGCGCGTGCGGCCAGGCCGCCCATGCTGTGGCACACCAGCACGGGCGGCAGGCCCGTGGCGCGCTGGACCTGGGCGACGGCGGCTTCGATGGCCGGCGCGTAGCCATCGATGGGGCCGATCACGGGTTCCAGGTTCACGGCCACATGGGGCAGGCCCAGCGCGCGTGCGCGCCGCATCCAGGGCGCCCAGAAGGCGCGGTTGCAGAACAGTCCGTGCACGAACACCACGCCAGCGCGCCGCGCCCCGTGCGGCAGGTGGTCGGGCTCGGCCTGCGCGCGAAACGGCTGGCGCCAGAAGAACACCCGCATGCCGCAGTGCAGCTCGGCCCCCCATGCCGCCAGCAGCTGCGCTGGCGTGGGCCGCGGGGCCAGCGCATCGCGCTGGCGCATCAGCAGCGCGAACTCGCAGCCCAGCAAAGTTCCGTAGCCCACCATCGGCAGCAGCAGGCCGGCCAGCGCAAGCCAGGGCGACCAGGCCCACCAGGCCAGCAGCCAGGCCAGCGACAGAGCGCCCAGGAGCAGGCAGAGCAGTTGTTGCAGGCGTGCGAGCATGGTGGCGGTGGATGGATGGCGTGCATTGTCGTCCTAGGGCAAGCCCCGGCTGGCGCGCGCAACGCCGGCAAGCACAATGCCGCCGCACAAGGAGACCTGCATGGCAAAGCCCTGGCTGGAGAGCTATCCCCCGGAGATTCCGCACGACATCGACGTCACGCGCTACGGTTCGCTCGCGCAGCTGCTCGAGGAGTCGTTCAAGAAGCATGGCGCGCGGCCATTCTCGGTGTGCATGGACCATTGGATGAGCTACCGCGAGCTTGACGAGGCCTCGGCTGCGCTGGGCGCCTGGCTGCAGGGCCTGGGCCTGGAGGAGGGCGCGCGCGTGGCCATCATGCTGCCCAACATCCCGCAGTTCGCGGTGACGATGGCCGGCGTGCTGCGCGCGGGCTACACCTGCGTGAACGTCAATCCGCTCTACACCGCGCGCGAACTGGAGCACCAGCTCAAGGACTCGGGCGCCAGCGCCATCGTGATCCTGGAGAACTTCGCGCACACGCTGGAGAAGGTGATCGCCGAGACGCCCGTGCGGCACGTGGTCATGGCCTCGATGGGCGACATGCTGGGGGCGTTCTACGGGCCCTGGATCACGTTTGCCGTGCGCCACCTGGCCAAGCTGGTGCCTGAGTTCAGCCTGCCGCTGGAGGGCGGACGCAGCGTGACGCCTTTTCGCACCGTGCTGTCCGAGGGCAGCCGGCGCAGCCTGCGGCCCGGGCAGGCGACACGGGAGAGCATCGCCTTCTTGCAGTACACGGGCGGCACGACCGGCCTGTCCAAGGGCGCGATC
>DATKFT010001062.1:0-9747 GCA_035544335.1 Pseudorhodoferax sp. | reverse complement strand
CGCGGCACAACGCCTACTTCGCCGCCGTGCAGTCGCGCCCGGGCTGCAAGGTGATCTCCACCGACACCTGCGTGCCGATCTCGCGGCTGGCGGACTGCCTGCTCGATTCCGTGGCCGAGGCCGACGCCAGCGGCATCCCCTACTTCCTGGTCGGCCACGTGGGCGACGGCAACTTCCACTTCGGTTACCTGCTGGACCCCAACCGGCCCGAGGAGCGCGTGAAAGCCGAGGAGATGAACCATGCGCTGGTGGCGCGCGCGCTGCGCCTGGGCGGCACCTGCACGGGCGAGCACGGCGTGGGCCTGCACAAGATGGGTTTTCTGGTCGACGAGACCGGGGCCGGCGCGGTGGACATGATGCGCACGATCAAGCGCGCGCTGGACCCGCAGAACATCATGAATCCGGGCAAGATTTTTGCGATGTGACAAGAGCCGCGGGTCAGGTCAGGCTGTCGTCAAAAATGGCTACCCTCCGACTTGACATGCGTGGCTTTTTGGCGCGCCTGCGCATAAAGTTACGCCCTCTCGCACATCCAGCCCGTCCATGCTCCGTCCGCTCGCTTCCCTTCTTGCCCTGGTTCTGGTCGGCTGCGCGCAGACAGCGCCGACGGTGCCCGACCGGCCTGCCACCGTCCGCGTCTGCGACAACACCGGCTGCTCGGACCGCCCGCGCAACAGCGCCAGCTTCAACCCGGCGCAGGACGACAACCCGGAACAGACGCGCCGCATCGCCACGCTGACCGCGCTGGCCAACCAGGACCCGCGCGCGGCCTACGACCTCGGCCTGCGCTACTTCCGCGGCGATGGCGTGCCCCAGAACGGCTACCAGGCGCTGCAATGGATGCGCAGTGCCGGCGAACGCGGCCATGCCCAGGCCCAGCTCGCGCTGGGCCGTTTGTACCTGGGTGGCCTGCAGGAGATGGGCTCGGATCCCGCCGAGGCCGAGCGCTGGCTCACGCTGGCCGCGGGGCGTGGCGACAAGGAGGCCGGCAAGCTGCTGGCCGAGGCGCGTGCCGCCAAGCAGAAGAACCAGGACGACTACCAGGAATGGGTCAAGCGCAACCGCGAAGCCTCCACGGGCCTGTGGGTCCAGGGCTATCCCTATTACGGCTCCTGGGGCCCGAGCGGCTGGTACTTCCGCCCTTGACGTCCCGGCGTCCACCGATATTTCATCAACCCCTTCTCGAAACGAGTCCATCCATGCGCCACTCCTCTGCTCTCCTGCGCCCGGTCGCCCTGGCCGCCTGCGTCCTTGCCCTGGCCGGCTGCGAAACGCCCGGCGGCGGCAAGATCACGACGGGCAGCAGCCCCACGGCCGTGACCGGCGGTGCCGCCGGCGGCGCCAGCACCAACGCCAACCCCAACCTGGAGCGCTGCGATGCGCCGCTGGGCACGCTGGCCGTGGACGACGGCCGCGGCAAGGAGTGGTACGCCAGCTTCGGCGCGGCGACCAAGGTCACCTCCATCGAGCCGCTGCTGCGCCTGGCCGTGCAGCAGTCCAACTGCTTCGTGATCACCTCGATCGGCAACAACCGCACCGAGAGCAAGCTGTCGGCCATCACCGACAAGCAACGCAACTCGGGTGAATTCCGCGCCGGCTCGCAGCAACAGAAGGGCCAGCGCGTGGCCGCCGACTACTTCCTGGAGCCGGCCATCATCATCGACAACGACTCCACCGGCAAAGTGGCAGCCGGGCTGGGCGCGTTCCTGCCGGGCGGCTTCGGCGCACTGGCCGGCTCGATGGAAAGCAAGGCTTCGGTCGTGACCATGACGCTGTTCGACATCCGCTCGGGCGTGCAGATCGGCATCTCCGAAGGCAATGCCACGGCGACGAACTTCGGCGCCGCGCTGGGTGCCTTCGGCGGCGGTGCCGCGGCCGGCCTGGGTGGCTTCTCGCGCACGCCCGAAGGCAAGGCCACGGTGGCGGCCTTCGTCGACGCCTGGAACTCCATGGTGGTCTCGCTGCGCAACTACAAGGCGCAGGAAGTCAAGGGCGGCCTGGGCCGCGGCGGCGTGCTCAAGGTCGGCCAGTAAGCCTGCCCTGCTCCGCCCCAAAAACCGCCTTCGGGCGGTTTTTTTGTGCCTGGGTCCGGCAAGACGGGCCGCGTCGTCCTGCCGGCCCGCGGCGGCGTCTCAAACGGCGCGCTCGAATGGCACGCGGTACAGCCAGACCGGCTTGCCTCCCGGGTCCTGCAGCCGCGCGGCCGGCCGCAGGGCCGTGGCCTCGAACTCCAGGCTGACCAGCCAGGCGCCGGGCGCGAGTTGCGCCTCGGCCTTGGCCACGGCGCGGGCCATGCTCTCGGGCCGCTGGAACAGGTAAACCATGGCATAGGGCTGCCAGTCCGTGCGCCACATGTCGCCCTGGCGCACGCGTGCCCAGGGGCAGCGCAGGGCGCAGGCCAGCCGCAGCGGCCAGCTCCATTCCACGCCGTGCAAGATCACCTGTGGATATATCCAGCGAAGCGCTTGCAAACCATGGCCCAGGCCGCAGCCGGCGTCCAGCACCAAGGCCCCGGGCGGCAGCGCAGCATGCTGCGCCAGGCCGGCGAGCGCCCCGGTGGGCGTGGGGAACAGCGGGGCGTCGCGCCAGGCATTGAGCGGGTAGAGCAGGGCCAGCAGCACCAGCGGCACCAGCCAGATCCAGGCTGGCCAGCTGGCTGCGCCAGTGGCCAGCAACGCGAGCGGAAACCCCAGCGCGATCAGCAGCCGCCGCCAGGCCGTGGTGCCCAGCACGCTGGCCAGCAGGCCCGCGGCACTGGCCAGCAGCAGCGCAAGCCACGCGGCCGCGCCTGCCGTCAGCGCCAGCCGGAACAAGGCCCAGGCCAGCCCCCACGCCAGCACGGCGGGCAGCGGCCAGGGCAGGCGTGCCATCAGCGTGCGGCCGGGGACAGCTTGTCGATCAGGCCGTTGAGCTCCTCGAGCGAGCCGAACTGGATGCTGAGCTCGCCGGCCTCCAGCACGCGGCCGCCGCGCTTGACGCGTTTCTTGATGCGGATCTCGACATCGGCGGCGAACAGGTCGGACAGCTCTTCCTCCACCCGCTTGAGGTCGCGCGACTTCTCCTTCTTGGGCTTGGGCGAGGTCAGCGCGAACTCGGCCGACAGCTTCTTCGCGAGGCTTTCGGCTTCGCGCACCGACAGCTTCTTGGCCGCGATCTGGTTGCCGGCCGTGATCTGCGTCGCGCGGTCCAGCGACAGCAGCGCGCGCGCATGGCCCATGTCCAGGTCGCCGGCCATCAGCATGGTCTGCACGGGATCGGCCAGCTGCAGCAGGCGCAGCAGGTTGCTCGCGGCGCTGCGCGAGCGGCCCACGGCCTGCGCCGCCTGCTCGTGCGTGAGGCCGAACTCCTTGACCAGCCGCTGCAGGCCCTGGGCCTCTTCGAGCGGATTGAGGTCCTCGCGCTGGATGTTCTCGATCAGCGCCATCGCGGCCGCGGATTCGTCGGGTACGTCGCGCACCAGCACCGGCACCTGGTCCAGGCCGGCCAGGCGTGCGGCGCGGAAGCGCCGCTCGCCCGCGATGATCTCGTACTTGCCGGCCTGCTCGCCCGCTGTCAGCTGGCGCACCAGGATGGGCTGCATGATGCCCTGGGCCTTGATGCTTTCGGCCAGCTCGTAGAGCGCGCCCTCGTCCATGCGCGTGCGCGGCTGGTACTGGCCAGGGACCAGGGCCTCCAGTTTCAGCGTGCTGGGTGTGCCATCTGCGCCGGCGTTGTCGGCATGGGGAGGCGTGTCGGCGACGGCGGGGCCCAGCAGGGCTTCCAGCCCGCGGCCCAGGCCCTTGGGGCGTTTGGTGGCCATGTCAGCGCCGCCCGGCCGCCCGAAGGCATGGGAGCGCCCCCTCGGGGGGCAGCGATACACGCAGTGGTGAGCGTGGGGGTGTCATGTTGATGCTTTCTTGAGTTCTTCGAGCAGGGCGTGCCCCGCGGTCCAGTCGCCCAGGCCGGATTCGGCATTCAGGTGTCCGGCCATGCCCATGTCCTGGTAGACGGCGCCCCAGCTGCTGGCCAGGGCCTGCGCGCGCTGCGCCGTGCAATAGGGATCGTTCTGGCTGCCGGCCAGGATGCTGCGGAACGGCAAGGGCTGGCGCCAGATCGGCGCCCAGCCCGGCAGCTGCACGCGCAGGTCCTCGCGCTCCACATCCCCGGGCGCCACCAGGAGCGCTCCGCGCACGCGCGCGGTCAGCCGGCTGTGCGCGGCCCAGGCGGCGACCTGGATGCAGCCCAGGCTGTGCGCTGCCAGCAGCACGGGCTGCGACGCGGGCAGGCCCAGCAGCACCTCGTCCAGCCGGGCCAGCCAGTCACCGCGCCGCGGGCGCATCCAGTCGTGCTGCTCGACGCGCCGGTAGCCATAGCGCTGCTCCCACAGCGTCTGCCAGTGGCCGGGACCGGAGCTCTGCCATCCCGGCAGGACCAGCACAGCGACCGGATCCACCGCCGCGCCGGCCTCAGCCATGGCCTCGTCCCAGCCCTGCCCGCAGGCCGCTGGCGCTCATTGGATGCGCGCGACCATCTCGCGCGCAAAGCTCTGGTAGGCCTGGCTGCCACGCGCGGACGGGTCGAACACCACGCCCGGCAGCCCGTAGCTGGGCGCTTCGGCCAGCCGCACGTTGCGTGGGATCACGGTGTCGAACACCTTGTCGCCGAAATGGCCCTTGAGCTGCTCGCTGACCTGCTGCTGCAGCGTGATGCGCGGATCGAACATCACGCGCAGCAGGCCGATGATCTTGAGGTCCTTGTTCAGGTTGGCATGGACCTGCTTGATGGTGTTGACGAGATCGGTCAGGCCCTCCAGCGCGAAGTACTCGCACTGCATGGGCACGATCACGCCGTGCGCGGCGCACAGGCCGTTCAGCGTGAGCATGGACAGCGAGGGCGGGCAGTCGACCAGCACGAAGTCGTAATCGCCCTGCACGGCCTCCAGCGCCTGCTGGAGCCGGCGCTCGCGCCGCTCGACGCCGACCATCTCGACCTCGGCACCGGCCAGATCGCGGCTGGCGCCCAGCACGTCGTAGCCGCATTTTTCGGACTTCACGCGCGCCTCGGCGATGCTGGCGGACTCCAGCAGAACGTCGTAGACCGACAGCTCCAGCGCGCGCTTGTCGACGTTGGATCCCATGGTGGCATTGCCCTGCGGGTCCAGGTCGATCAGCAGCACGCGCTGGTCGGCGCGGGCCAGTCCGGCCGCCAGGTTCACGCTGGTCGTGGTCTTGCCCACCCCACCCTTCTGGTTCGCGATGCAGAAAACGCGTGCCATGTCAGTGCTGCCCCGCCGTCGGGAGGCACAGGGCCGCAGGCGCAGAGGCCAACAATACGAGAAGCGGTGGGCTTGGGGGCGTTGTCATAGGTGTTGTTTATTGCGTGGCCAGCTTGATGCCAAAACCCACGAGGATCGTGCCAGCCAGCTTTTCCAGCCAGGTGGCGATGCGCCGGTCGGCGCGCAGGCGCTCGGCCATGCAGTGCGTGAGCAGCACCACCGCCAGTCCGTACAGGAAGGTCAGCGCCGCGATGGTCAGCGCCATGGCGCCGAAGGTCGGCAGGCCCAGGTGGCGCGCCGGATCGACGAACAGCGGGAAAAAGGCCATGTAGAACACCACGGCCTTGGGGTTGAGCAAGGTGATCAGGAAGCTCTGGCGCGCATAGTGGCGCGGTTGGATGTTCAGCACCGGCGCCGCGCCGGGCTTGGCCAGCAGCATGCGCACGCCCATCCAGGCCAGGTAGGCCGCACCCAGCCACTGCACGGCGCCAAACACGCGCGGGTGCGCGGCCAGCAAGGCCGCCACGCCGGCCACCGCCAGCCACAGGAGCACCTGGTCCCCCGCGATGAGGCCGGCTGTGGCGGCCAGTCCGCCGCGGATGCCGCCCTTGCCCGTGGAGGTGATCAGCGCGAGATTGCCCGGCCCCGGGATCAGCAGGAACACGACGATGGCGGCGACGAAGGCACCGTAGTCCGCAATGCCGAACATGAGGAACTCCTGAAAGCAGGACGCGAGTTTAAGCGGCGGCGGGTCGCATCCATACGATGCAACGCTCCGCGTCCAGGCCGGGAACCTGCAGATGTTCCACGTGAAACATCTGCACGCTGGCCGGCAGTGCAGCGATCTCGTCCTGCGGCGCCTTGCCCTTCATGGCCAGCCAGACCGCACCGGGCTTGAGCGCTGCACGCGACCAGGCCGTGAAGTCGGCCAGCGAGGAGAAGGCCCTGCTCGACACCACGTCGTAGCCAGCACCCAGGCTTTCGACGCGGGCGTGCAGTCCCCGCAGGTTGGCCAGTTGCAGCTCCACGGCCACCTGCTGCACGAAGGCCGCCTTCTTGGCCACGGTATCGACGCAGTGCACCTGCAGCTGCGGATGCAGGATCGCGAAGACCACGCCGGGCAGGCCGGCGCCCGCCCCCACGTCCAGCAGTGCCGGGGTGGCGCCAGCGCCCTGCTCCGCCAGCGCGCGGCGCAATGGCGGCACGGCGGCCAGGCAGTCCACCAGGTGCTGCGTGAGCATCTGCTCGGGATCGCGCACGGCCGTCAGGTTGTAGACCTTGTTCCACTTCGCGATCAGGCCGAGGTAGGCCAGCAAGGTGTCGGCTTCGGCATCCGACAGCGACAGGCCCAGTGCCTGGGCTGCCGCCAGCAGACGCGGCTTCACGCGGCCACCGCGCGGCCGCGCTTCTTCAGGTGGACCAGCAGCAGCGAGACGGCCGCCGGCGTCACGCCCGAGATGCGCGAGGCCTGGCCCAGCGTTTCGGGCCGGTGCTTGTGCAGCTTCTGCCGCACCTCGATCGACAGCGCCGTGACGGCCATGTAGTCGAAGTCGTCGGGCACGCGCAGCGTCTCCAGGTGCGCCGCCCGCTCCACCTCTTCCTTCTGCTTGCCGATGTAGCCGGCGTACTTGGCGGCGATCTCGATCTGCTCCACCTCCTCCGCACCCAGTGCCTGCTCGGGCTGGAAGCGCCCGCCGTCCAGCGACATCAGGCCGGCGTAGTCCACGCCCGGACGGCGCAGCAGGTCGGCCAGGTTGTATTCGTGCTCGATGGCCTTGCCCAGCACGCGCTCGGACTCGGCGGCAGGCAGGTTGCGCGGGTTGATCCAGAGCGAGCGCAGCCGCTCTGTTTCACGTGAAACAACGTCGCGTTTGCGGCTGAAGACATCCCAGCGCGCGTCGTCCACCAGGCCCATCTGCCGGCCGACCTCGGTCAGCCGCATGTCGGCGTTGTCCTCGCGCAGCTGCAGCCGGAACTCGGCCCGGCTCGTAAACATGCGGTAGGGCTCGGTGACACCCTGCGTGACCAGGTCGTCGACCAGCACGCCCAGGTAGGCCTGGTCGCGCGCGGGCAGCCAGGGGTCGCGGCCCAGGCATTGCAGCGCGGCATTGGCGCCCGCGAACAGGCCCTGGGCCGCAGCTTCCTCGTAGCCCGTCGTGCCGTTGATCTGGCCCGCGAAGAACAGGCCGGAGATGGCCCGCGTCTCGAAGCTGCTCTTGAGCGCGCGCGGGTCGAAGTAGTCGTACTCGATCGCGTAGCCCGGTCGCAGGATGTGGGCGTTCTCCAGTCCCGGCATGGAGCGCACGAGTTCCAGCTGGATGTCGAAGGGCAGGCTCGTGGAGATGCCGTTCGGGTAGAACTCGTTCGTGGTGAGGCCTTCGGGCTCCAGGAAGATCTGGTGGCTGTCCTTGTCGGCGAAGCGGTTGACCTTGTCTTCCACGCTGGGGCAGTAGCGCGGCCCCACCCCTTCGATCTTGCCCGTGAACATGGGGCTGCGGTCGAAGCCCGAGCGGATGATCTCGTGCGTGCGCGCATTGGTGTGCGTGACCCAGCACGGCATCTGGCGCGGGTGCATGTCGGCCCGGCCCAGGAAACTGAACACGGGCACGGTGTCGCGCTCACCGCCCGGCATGCCATCGCCGGGCTGCTCGCTGCAACGCGAGAAGTCGATGCTGCGCCCGTCCAGCCGCGGCGGCGTGCCGGTCTTGAGCCGGCCCTGCGGCAGCTGCAGTTCCTTGAGCCGTGCGCTCAGCGACTGCGCGGGCGGGTCGCCCGCGCGGCCGGCCGCGTAGTTGTTCAGGCCCACATGGATCTTGCCGTCCAGGAAGGTGCCAGCCGTCAGCACCACGGTGCGGCCCCGGAATGCGATGCCGACCTGGGTCACGGCGCCCACCACGCGGTCGCCCTGCACCATGAGGTCGTCCACGGCCTGCTGGAACAGCCACAGCTTGGGCTGGTTCTCCAGAATGCGGCGGATCGCGGCCTTGTAGAGCACACGGTCGGCCTGGGCGCGCGTGGCGCGCACGGCCGGGCCCTTGCTGGAATTGAGGATGCGGAACTGGATGCCGCCTTCGTCGGTGGCCAGCGCCATGGCGCCGCCCAGCGCGTCGACCTCCTTGACGAGGTGGCCCTTGCCGATGCCGCCGATGGACGGGTTGCAGCTCATCTGGCCCAGGGTCTCGATGTTGTGCGTCAGCAGCAGCGTGGCGCAGCCCATGCGGGCCGCGGCCAGCGCGGCCTCGGTGCCGGCATGGCCGCCGCCGACCACGATGACGTCGAATTCCTGGGGATAGGTGTAGTGGGTGCTCATGCGGTGATCAATCGGGTCTTGAGGCCGGCGGCCTCGGCTGCCGCCGCCTGGCGGCGGTCGGCGGTGACGAACAGGTCGACGGCCACGTGCTGCGCCGAGCCGATGTGCAGCGCGTCCATGGCGTGCAGCCGGGCGCGCTCCATCGCGGCGATCGACAAGGCCTGTACCTGCGCGTCCAGCGGCACGGGCACGAAGTCCTCGAAGTCGCGGTGCAGGTCGGCCATGATGCGTGCGTAGGCATCCGAGGGCACGAGGCCGTCGAGCCGCTGCCGGTTCAGGGCCGATGCCACCTCGGTCAGGCAATGGGCGGCCACGCAGATCTCGCGGGCCTGATCGCCCAGTGCGGCCACCTCTTCGGTGCCGGGCTTGGCGGCGTAGCGCTTGTACAGCGCGGAGGTATCGAACAGAAGGCGCATCGCGGTCGCCGGTTCAATAGCGCGCCTGGTCGCGCTCTTCGATGATGAGCTGCGCGCCGGTCTTGCCGTCCGGCCGCACGATCAGCAGTGGCTCGATCTTGCGCTTCCAGCTCGGCACGCGTTCGGCGGCGTCGTCGCGCACGGGCACAAGGTCGGCCACGGGCTTGCCATGGCGCAGGATACGCACGGTCTCGCCCTTCTCCACCAGGTCCAGCATGGCCGAGGCATTGGCGCGGAATTCACTCAGGGGCAGGGTTTGCATTTGTACAGCTTGTCTTGATTTGTACATTTTACCGAGCCCCCCCGGATGCCGCCGGCCACATGCTCCAATCCCCCCGCATGCCAACCCCGGACTGTTCTGATTCCCCTGCCCTTCTTGCCCCTCTGGCCCCTCCTGCCGCGTTGGCGTGCCGCAGCGACTGCGGCGCCTGCTGCATCGCACCGTCCATCAGTTCCGCGATTCCCGGCATGCCCGACGGCAAGCCGGCCGGCGTGCGCTGCACACAGCTCGGTGCGGATCTGCGCTGCCTGTTGTTCGGCCGGCCGGAGCGGCCCGCCGTCTGCGCGGGCCTGCAGCCTTCCAGCGAGATGTGCGGGAGCAGCGCACCCGCCGCGTTCGCCTGGCTCGCGCAGCTGGAGGCCGCGACGGCGCCTGCCTCAGGTCTCCGGGTCGACCGCTGAGAGGTAAGGCGCCAGCACGCCGGCCAGCCAGTCCATGAACGCGCGCAGCCGCGCCGGCAGCTGGCGCCGGTGCGCATACAGCAGGC
>DATKFT010001061.1:0-3786 GCA_035544335.1 Pseudorhodoferax sp. | reverse complement strand
CTTGAGCTCGGCCAGCAGCGCGCGGCGTTCGTCGGTCTTGAGCGCGCGCGGCGTGCTCGCGCGCGCGGCGGCGTAGCGGTCGATGCGCGCGCGGATCGCGTCGGCGCCGGCCGTGTCCAGCGACTCGGCCGGCGCGGCCTGGGCATCGACCTGCACGAACTGGCCCATCGCGCTCTGCAGGCTCTTGAACAGCGTGAGGTCCACGTTCAGGCACAGCGCGGCGACGTAGCGGCCGTCGGCGTCCTTGATGCCGATCGAGGTGCTCTTGGCCTGGCGGCCGTCGGCGAAGCGGTTGGCGTAGTTGGCCAGCACGGGCGCGTAGGCCGGGTCGGCGATGCGGGCCAGGCCCAGCTCGGTCGCCGGGTCGCCGACCGCGCGGCCCGACAGGTTGTTGTGGATCGCGGCGATCGCGTGCCGCGGGTCCAGCAGGTCGTGCACCACGACCTCGCAGAACGGCGCGAAGGTCTCGCCCAGGCCCTGGGCGATGTGTTCGAGCTGGCCCAGCAGGGCATGCTGGGCAGCGGTTCTGGAGGCTTTGGCGGTCGACATCTGGATATTCTGTCCAGATGTGGATGTTCTGTCCAGGTGGCTCAGCGGGCCTGCAGGTGCGGCGTGCGCGCGAACAGCTCGGTCGTCCAGTCCACGAAGGCTCGCACCTTGGCGGAGAGGTGGCGGTTGGGCGGGTAGACCACGTGCAGCGGGATCGGCGGGTGCGCCCAGTCGGGCAGCACGCGCACCAGCGTGCCCTCGTCGAGGTGGTGCTGCAGGCCGAAGCGCGCGACCTGCGTGATGCCCAGGCCGCTCAGCACGGCCGTGGTCAGCGCATTGCTCTCGTTGACCGCGAGCTGGTAGGTTCCGAAGATCTCGTGGTGCTCCTCGCCGCGGTCGAACAGGTGCGGGAACTGCCGGCCCGTGCGCGAGGAGAAGAAGTTGATGAGGCGGTGCCCTTTCTCGAGCTCGCTCGGGTGGGCCGGCGTGCCGTGTTGGGCGAGGTAGCCCGGCGTGGCCACCGTGATGAGTTCCACACCGCCGATGCGCCGCGCCACGAGCGACTGCTCGGTCAGCTCGCCGCCGCGGACCACGCAGTCCACGTTGTCGGCGATCAGGTCCACGGGCCGGTCGCTGACGCCCAGGTCGAGCTGGATGTCGGGAAAGCGCTCGAAGAACTGGTGCAGCTGCGGGACCACGAGCAGCCTGGCGATGGAGGCGCCCACGTCCACGCGCAGCCGGCCGCTCGGGCGCGACTGGGCGTTGCTCATGCTGGCCTCGATGTCGTCGAAGTCGGACAGCAGGCGCACGGTGCGCTCGTAGTAGGCCGCGCCGTCGGCCGTGACGGTCACGCGGCGCGTGGTGCGGTTGAGCAGCTTGACGCGCAGCCGCGCCTCCAGGTACTGGATCTGCTTGGTGACGGTGCCCTTGGGGATGTCGAGCGACTCTGCGGCCTTGGTGAAGCTGCCGGCTTCGACGACGCGCGTGAACATGCGCATGGACTGGATCTGGTCCATCACAGGCCTCCCAGTTCGGGGGCTGGGCGGCGTGGCGCGCAGGCCATGCCAGCGTGGCAGGCTTGTGACGGCGCGGTGGCGCCATGGCCGTGGTGCAGGGGGTTCTCCTCCAGGGCAATCATTCGGTTCTCCGTGGGTTGGATGCTGGACGGGTCACAGTCTTGAAGCTGACATGCTTGGAAGGTCAAGCCGGCAGGCCGATGACCATTTCGCCAAGGATGGATCGCGCGCACGGCGCGGGCCGCCGCCATGCCCCGGCCCGCCAGGCCCGCCGCGCGTGCCCACGTGCAGGTGCACCTGCGCGCGGGCGGGCGATGTGACTGTAATCCGAATGCTGTGATTTTATACAGCTTTTCGCCTGCGCGCAGGGGGCGATGCCCTGGCGCGCGGGCTGGCCACGGGCGCGCACGCCTGCTGCGCGCGCGCCGCAGGCATGCCGATGGCGCCAAGGCGGGCCCGGAGCAATCGTCAATGCATTCCTGGATGGTTGACCGCCGTGCGGTGGGGGCGCGACTGTAGCGGGATCCAGGAAAGTGCGTCAGCGCACCTGCATGTAGGGGTTTTTGGCGAACAGTTCGGCGGCCCAGTCGACGAAGGCGCGCACCTTGGCCGAGAGGTGGCGGTTGGGCGGGTAGACCACGTAGAAGGGCAGCGTGCGGCGCTTCCAGTCCGGCAGGATCTGCACGAGCGCGCCGCTCTCGATGTGCGGCTTGACGTCGAAGCGCGTCAGCGCGGCGATGCCCAGGCCGGCCAGCGCGGCCTCCGACAGCGCATTGCTCTCGTTCACGGCCAGCTGGTAGCGGCCCGGGATCTCGTGGGTCTCGCCCTCACGCTCGAAGTAGTGGCTGTACTGCCGGCCCGTGCGCGAGGAGAAGAAGCTGACCATGGTGTGGCTCTGGTCCAGCTCGGTCGGGTGTGCGGGCGTGCCGTGGCGCGCCAGGTAGGCCGGCGCGGCCACGGTCACGAAGTCGATGTTGCCGATGCGCCGCGCCACGAGCGACTGCTCGGTCGGCTCGCCGCCGCGGATCACGCAGTCCACGTTGTCGGCGATCAGGTCCACGGGCCGGTCGCTGACGCCCAGGTCGAGCTGGATGTCGGGATAGCGCGTGAAGAAGTCCTGCAGCGTGGGAATGACCAGCAGCCGCGCGACCGAGGCGCCGATGTCCACGCGCAGCCGGCCGCGCGGGCGGGCCTGGGCATTGCTCATGCTGGCCTCGATGTCGTCCAGGTCGGACAGCAGGCGCAGCGTGCGCTCGTAATAGGCCGCGCCATCGGGCGTCACGGTCACGCGGCGCGTGGTACGGTTCAGCAGCTTGACGCGCAGCCGCGTCTCCAGGGCCTGGATCTGCTTGGTGACCGTGCCCTTGGGCAGGTCCAAGGACTCTGCCGCCTTGGTGAAACTGCCCGCTTCGACGACGCGCGTGAACGTGCGCATGGCCTGGATCTGGTCCATGGGCTTCCTTGTTGTTTGTTGGATGGATCAGTAGATACCCGTAGGCCTGAAAGGTTCGGCGGCAGGATTCTCCCCAGCATTCTGGAGGGATTGTTGGCTGCTCGGAAACAGTGAAGCGGTGTGTTACGCATTTATCCTGCACGGCGATGGCTCTACATTCATCACCATCGTCAACGTCAGTCCTCGCCCGTCCTTTCGTCCCAAGCCATTCCAGGAGCCTGCCATGTCCGCCGTCCCCGCCGCCCCGTCGACCACCGCTGCCCAGCAAGGCAACGGCTTTGCGAGCTGGCGCGAAACCGTGGTTGAGCTCAAGGACCTGGCGCCCGTGCCGACCCGGATCTACGGCGAGAAGAAGCGCGGCCAGGTGGCCCCGCTCGTCGTGCATTTCCACGGCGGTGCGTTCACGGCCGGCGGGCTGGACTGCGGCGTCAAGCACGCCAGCATGCTGGCCGGTGCCGGTGCCATCGTCGTCTCCATCGCCTACCCGCTGGCGCCGGCCCATCCGTTCCCGCAGGCGCTGGACGTGGGCTACGGCGTGCTCGAGTGGGCCTACAAGCAGCGCGCCAAGCTGGCCGGCACCGGTGCCCCGGTGTTCCTGGCCGGCGAGGAGGCCGGCGGCAACCTGGCCGCGGCCACCGCGCTGATCGCGCGTGACCGCGCCCACCCGCCGCTGGCCGGCCAGATCCTGGTCTCGCCCATGCTGGACCCCTGCGTGGGCATGGCCTCGGTGCGCGCCGTGACCTGCACGGAGACGCAGGGCAAGTGGGCCGACGGCTGGCGCAACTACCTGCGCTGCCCGCAGGACGCTACCCACCCCTATGCGGTGCC
>DATKFT010001060.1:0-1932 GCA_035544335.1 Pseudorhodoferax sp. | reverse complement strand
TGCTGGAGCGCGCCCGCGCCGCCGGCGTGCGCGTGCTGGTCGTGACGGTGGACGTGCAGATCGCCGCCATGCGCGAGAACGAGCTGCGCAACGGCTTCAGCATCCCGCTGCGGCCCAACGCCAGGCTGGTCTGGGGCGTGCTGAAGCGCCCGCACTGGCTGGCGCTGACCTTCGCCCGCACGCTGCTGCGCCAGGGTGTGCCGCACTTCGAGAACTTCACGGCCACGCGTGGCGGCCCCATCCTGCAGGCCGCACCGGGCGACCACCGCGCCGGCCGCGCCGCCTTCACCTGGGAACACATCCGCTGGATCCGCGAACGCTGGCCCGGCGCGCTGGTCCTCAAGGGCCTGCTGCGCGCCTCGGACGCGGCCATGGCCCAGCGCCTGGGCGTGGACGGCGTGGTGGTCTCCAACCACGGCGGCAGGCAGCTCGACGGCACCGTCGCCTCGCTCGATGCGCTGCCGGCCATGGCCGCCGCCGCGCCCGGCCTCACACTGCTGCTGGACGGCGGCGTGCGCCGCGGCACCGATGTGCTCAAGGCGCTGGCGCTGGGCGCCCGGGCCGTGCTGGTCGGCCGGCCCGCCATGTACGGCCTGGCGGCGGCCGGTCAGGCCGGCGCGGCCCAGGCCCTGGCCCTGCTCCGGCGCGAGATCGACGTGGACCTGGCGCTGCTGGGCTGCACCGACGTGGCGGCGCTGGGCCCCGAATGGCTGTGCCGCGCGGCCAGCGTCCTGTCCTCCGACCTTCCTCCCGAAAGCCAAGCATGAGCAATTCCGCACCCCGCACCGGCGGCCAGATCCTCGTCGACGCGCTGCGCATCCACGGCGTGCGGCGCGCGTTCTGCGTGCCGGGCGAGAGCTTCCTCGCGGCGCTGGACGCCTTCCACGACCAGCAGCAGCACATCGAACTGGTCGTCTGCCGCCAGGAAGGCGGCGCGGCCTTCATGGCCGAGGCCGACGGCAAGCTGCGCGGCGCGCCCGGCGTGTGCTTCGTGACGCGCGGCCCCGGCGCCACCAACGCCAGCATCGGCGTGCACGTGGCCAGCCAGGACGCCACGCCCATGGTGCTGTTCATCGGCCAGGTCGCGCGCGGCTGTCGCGGCCGCGAGGCCTGGCAGGAGATCGACTTCCGCCAGATGTTCGGCGGCATCGCCAAGTGGGTGGACGAGATCGACCAGGCCGCGCGCATCCCCGAGCTGGTCAGCCGCGCCTTCCATGTCGCCACCACGGGCCGGCCTGGCCCCGTGGTGCTGGCACTGCCCGAGGACATGCTGGAGGAGATGGCCAGCGTGGCGGACTGCCCGCCCTACCGTCCCGCGCAGGCCCACCCGGCACCGCAGGACATGGTGACGCTGGCCGCCGAACTGCAGCGCGCCGAGCGCCCGTTGCTGGTGCTGGGCGGCGGCGGCTGGACCGCCGAGGCCTGCCGCGACCTGGCCCGCTTCGCCGAGCAATGGCAGTTGCCGGTGGCCTGCGCCTTCCGCCGCCAGGACCTGTTCGACAACCGCCATGCGCTGTACGCGGGCGAGGCCGGCCTGGGCATGAACCCGCAGCTGGCGCAGCGGCTGCGCGACGCGGACCTGCTCGTCAGCGTGGGCGCGCGCCTGGGCGAGACCAGCACCCAGGGCTATGCGCTGCTGGACATCCCGCGGCCGCGCCAGCGCTTCGTGCACGTGCACCCCGACCCGCAGGAGCTGGGCAAGGTTTACCACGCCGACCTGGGCATCAACAGCGGCATGGCCGGCTTCGCACAGGCCGCGGCCGCGCTGCCGGCGCCGGCCGCGGCGGCCTGGGCCGGCTGGACCGCGTCCGCCGCGGCCGACTACCGCCAGCACCTGCGGCCCGAGCCCATGCCGGGCCCGGTGGACCTGGGCCAGGTCATGGCCTACCTGCGCGAGCAGCTGCCGGCCGACGCCATCGTCAGCAACGGCGC
>DATKFT010001059.1:0-3897 GCA_035544335.1 Pseudorhodoferax sp. | reverse complement strand
CATCTCGGCCGGGAACAGCTTGAGCCCGTGGGCGCCGGCCGCCAACGCGCCGAAGGCCTCGGTCGGGGTCAGGATGCCGGGCAGGCTGACCATGCCCAGCCGCACGGCCTCGCGCACGACCTCGGCGTCGAAGTTGGGCGCCACCACGAGCCGGCCGCCGGCCGCATGCACGTCGCGCACCTGGGCGGCGGTCAGCACGGTGCCGGCGCCCACCAGCTTGGCTGGATGCTGCGCGGCCAGCAGCGCGATGCTGTCCAGCGGCTGGGGCGAGTTGAGCGGCACCTCCAGCATCGCGAAACCGGCAGCGTCCAGCGCCTGGCCGATGGTCGGCACTTCGGCGGGCGTCAGCCCGCGCAGGATCGCGACGAGGGGGAGGGTGCGCATCGCTGCGGCAAGGGTCTGGTGGGCGGGCATGGGATCAATCCAGGGAAAGAGACAGGGCGTGCAGGCCGGCCCAGGTGGCCTCAAAGCCGAGCTGGTGGCTTGCGACACCATGGACCTCGAGCGCCAGCGCGTAGCGGGCGGTCAGCTGTTCGGAGCCGATCAGCACGACCGGCGCACCGGGCGGGGGGGCGGCGCCGTGCAGCTCCGCGCCGATCACGAGGCCCGAGAGGTAGCTGGCCAGCCGGTCGGCATCGAGCTGCCCGAACAGCGTCAGCGCGCGCGCACCGAAGGCGTGGTGCAGCAGGCCGCCCGCATCGCGCGCACGTGCGACGCCCTGCACGAAGGCCGCTTCGTCGAACGGCGCCTGGGCGTTCAGCGTGCGCGCGAGGATGGAGTGCTGGCTCAGCAGCGCGTAGACCTCGCCCGTCATGAAGCTGCGAAAGCCGGTCACACGGCCGGCTTCTATCCGCGCCCATTTGCTGTGCGTGCCGGGCAGCACGAACACGCCCTCGGCCTGGCCGCTCAATTGCATGGCGCCGAAGATCTGCACCTCCTCGCCGCGCATGACGTCGGGCAGGCCACCCTGGTCGACGGACAGGCCGGGCACGATGGCCACGGGGCTGCGTGCACCGGGCACCCAGGCCAGGTGGGCCGCGAGTTCGGCAAAGCCGGCGGGGCAGGGGCAGTAGGGCGCTTCGATCCAGCCCTGGCGGCTGCCGGCCATGCCCGAGACCAGGCAGCGCAGGCCGGGCGTGCGCCAGTCGCCGAAACATTCGTCGAGCACGGCTTCGAAGCCGCCGGCGGGCACGTTCAGGATGCCGCGCGCGAAGCTGCGCTGCGCCAGCACCTGGCCGTCGGCCGCGATGCGCGCGCCGCGCAGCGAACTCGTGCCCCAGTCGATGGCCAGCAGCGCGGATGCAATGGAGGGTGTGGATGCCATGGCCGGCGTTTATACCGCGCGCCACACCGCATGCCAGGCGCGACAATCCCGGGATTTCCAAGGACCCGCCGCATGCCCACTTTCCGCAAGACCGTTTTGTTCACCGACACCGATGGCCGCGCCCGCTTCAGGGACGAAGACCTGGCGCTGGACGGCGGCACACCGCAGTCCGCGCTGTCGGCGCTGCTGCCCAGCGGCGGTTACCAGCTGCGCGAGAGCCCGGTCGGCTTTCGCAGCCAGTTCCATGTGACGGTGACACCGCAGTGGGTCGTGATCCTGTCGGGGCAGATGGAGATCGGCCTGCAGGATGGCAGCTCGCGTGTGTTCGGCCCGGGTGAGCATTTCTACTCGGCCGATGTGCTGCCGCAGGGCGCCGCATTCGACGCCAGCGTGCACGGGCATTGGAGCCGCCAGGTCGGCGACCAGCCCCTGCGCACGCTGTTCGTGAGGGACTGAGCCGATCAGCGGCCGTAGCCGCCGCCGCCGCGCGGGCTGCCGTAGCCGCCACCACCACCGCCGCGACCGCCGCGGCCACCACCACCGCCACCACCGCCGAAGCCACGGTTGCGGCCACCGCCGCCCATGCTGTCCACGCTGGTGCGCATGGGGTCAGGCTGTCCGCCTGCCGTGCGCGGTGCGGGCTTGCCGCGACCGCCCAGGGTCGAGGTGCGCAGGGGATCGGGCTGGCCATGGCCACCGCCGCCACCGCCATGGCCACCGTGGCCGCCAAAGCCGCCGCCGCCGTGGCGCGGTGCGCCATGGCCACCACCGCCGCCACCGCCAGCGGGGCGTGCACCCTGGGGCCGCGGCTGACCGCCACCCTGCGGGCGCGGAGCGCGCTCGGCGTTCTGGCTGCCGCCGCGACCGCCGCCGCCGCCACCACCGTTCTGGCCCTTGTTGTCGCGCATGCGCTGCATCATCTCGCTGCGCGCGGCCTTGGCCGCGGCCGCCATGACTTCACGGCTCGGCGGCTTGCCGGCACCGCCCCACAGGGTCTGGCGGCCCATGGCGATGGGCTCGGCCTTCTCGCCGGCCTCGGGGCCGAAGCCTTCGAGCAACTGCACCGGGATGCGCTGCTTGGTGAAGTCCTCGATGTCCTGCATGAAGCCTTCCTCGTCCATGCAGACCAGGTTCACGGCTTCACCGCTGGCGCCGGCGCGGCCCGTGCGGCCGATGCGGTGCACGTAGTCTTCGCTGACGTTGGGGATCTCGTAGTTCACGACGTGCGGCAGCTCGTCGATGTCGATGCCGCGGGCCGCGATGTCGGTGGCGACCAGTGCGCGGATGTCACCGCTCTTGAAGCCGGCCAGTGCCTGGGTGCGTGCGCCCTGGCTCTTGTTGCCGTGCAGCGCCATGGCGGTCACGCCGTTCTTGGACAGGAACTCGGCCACGTGGTTGGCGCCGAACTTGGTGCGCGTGAAGACCAGCACCTGGCTCCAGTTGTGCTGCTGGATGATGTGCAGCAGCGCGGCCTTCTTGCGACCGCGGCCCACGGGATGGATCACCTGCGTGATGCGCTGCACGGTGGTGTTGCGCGGCGTCACCTGGATCGATTGCGGGTCGCGCAGCAGCGTGGCGGCCAGTTCGCGGATCTCGTCGCTGAAGGTGGCCGAGAACAGCAGGCTCTGCTTGGCCTTGGGCACCACGGCCAGCACCTTCTTCACGTCGTGGATGAAGCCCATGTCCAGCATGCGGTCGGCTTCGTCGAGCACCAGCATCTGCACCTGGCCCAGGTCCAGCACGCCTTGCTGCAGCAGGTCGAGCAGGCGGCCGGGGGTGGCCACCAGCACATCCACGCCGGCCTTGACCTTGTTGATCTGCGGGTTCATGCCGACACCGCCGAAGACCACGGTGGACGTGAGGTTCAGGTACTTGCCGTAGGTCTGGACGGATTCCTCGACCTGGGCGGCGAGCTCGCGCGTCGGTGTCAGCACCAGGGCACGGATGCCCTTGCCGTTGAACTTGTTGCGCGGGGCTTCGGATTGCGAGAGGCGCTGCAGCAGGGGCAGCGTGAAGGCGGCGGTCTTGCCGGTGCCGGTCTGGGCGCCGCCCAGGAGGTCGCGGCCTTCGAGGATGACCGGAATGGCCTGGGCCTGGATCGCGGTGGGGGTGTCGTAGCCCTGCTCGCGCACGGCTTGCAGGATGGCCGGAGCCAGATTCAGTTCGTCAAATGTCATGGACAGCAATGGGGCACCCTTCCAGGGCGCAAGGAGATCGGCCTGTCGCGATGGGGAGCCATCGCACCAGTCTTAGGCAGACGTATTCGATTGAGAAGCAGGGTGCCGGCTGCAGTAGTGATGCGCGGTACCCCCCAGCGGAGCGCTGGTGCGATGGCCAACTGGAAGGCCATCGCCGTCCGCATTGTCGCACGCAGACGATAATCCCGGATTCGGCCGGTCTCCACGGCCCTTCTTTTTGCTCAGTCAGGACCTTCGAATGGCCCAGTACGTCTACACCATGAACCGCGTCTCCAAGACCGTGCCGCCCAAACGGCAGATCTTGAAAGACATTTCGCTGTCCTTCTTTCCGGGCGCCAAGATCGGCGTGCTGGGCCTGAACGGCTCGGGCAAGTC
>DATKFT010001058.1:0-4758 GCA_035544335.1 Pseudorhodoferax sp. | reverse complement strand
CCTTGGGGCGGCCCGGCGGTGCTCATGCCCCACCTCCGTCCAGGACCTTGCCCTCGCGCACGACCACTTCGCCGTCCAGGCTGACGGTGCAGTTGCGCAGCGGAATGTCGATGTGGCAGGCCGTCGTGCGCTGGCCGCCGGCCTCGTTGTTCGGCCCCAGCGAGAACAGGAAGTTGCCCTCGAACGCGCGCGCGTCCATGGCGATGGTCTGCTCCTTGTCGTACATGGCCAGCGTGCTCCAGTGGCAGCGCGGCTGCAGGCCCCAGCCGATGTGGGACATGGCATAGGCCTCGGGATCCTGGAACGTCGCCATGTACTCGCTGAGCAGCTGCGCGTCGATACCGCCTTCGATGGCACGCGCGTAGCCGTTCTCCACCGTGATGCGGATCGGGCTGTTCGCGTAGCTCTTTTGCGGCAGCACGATGTCGCCCGTGTCGACGACGATGGTGCCCTTGCTGCCGCCCTCGTTGGCGAAGGTGAACAGGAAGCCGCTGGGCCAGTGGTCCCAGCGCCCCGGCTCGTCGACGAAGCCGTATTCGCAGATGGTCGGGAACTCGCCGAGCTGGAACGTCACGTCGGTGCCGGCCTCGGACATGACATGCATGGTCTTTGCCTTGCGGAGCTTGGTGGAGGCCGCGAGCACGCGCGCGCGGTCGGCCTCGGTGGGCACGGTGCGCACCAGCACCTCGGGCGGCTCCACGGCCAGCAGGATCTTGGTGCCGGACTCCAGGATGTCGATCTGCTCGGGCGAGAACAGCAAGGTCATGAGGTCCAGCACGAGGTCGCTGGCCTTGAGCGCCGCGATCGCGGCCGGATTGCCCGTGAGCGGGGTCTCGCCCAGGTAGGCCAGCGCATCGCGGCTCAGCGCCTTGTCGGCGTTGACGGGCGGCAGGTCGATGCGGCTCACGACAGCGCCCGCCGCCTGTGCAGCCAGCGTCGCGGCGCGCAGGGTCTGCGGGTGCGTCGCGGCCCCGGTCAGGATGGTCACGGTCTGGCCGCGCTGCAGCTTGGACAGGCGCAGCACCTCGCTCCAGGCCTGGGTCAATTGGTGGTCGCTGACAGGCATGGGTTCTCCTTCAAACGGGGGTGCCGAGGAAGTCGCCGAAGCCCGCGTAGAAGCCGGCCTCGTTGTCCCAGGGAATCATGTGGCCCGCGCCGGGCACACGGCGGTGGCGCACGCCGGGCAGCAGGCGCTCGATCTCGGCCACGTCGCCTGGCAGCACCACGTCGCCGCGCTCTGCCGTCATGAGCAGCGCGGGCACGCGGACCGCCGGCAGACAGGCGTGGATGTCGTCGGTGTGGAAGCCGTCGAACGAGGCCTTGATGGCGCGCGGGTCGCAGGTGTGCAGCCACTCGGCCCGCAGGTCCAGCTGGGCATCGGTCCAGGTCGGGCAGAACCTGCGCATGGCCTCGCGGTCGCAGCCCAGCGTCGCGGCCGCGATCGAGTCGGCATACCAGGCGTAGTTCGCCGGGTAGGGACGGCGCCCCGGGCCCGACACGGGCGGGTCGACGACCACCACGCGCGACAGGCCGGCCGGCGCCTGGGCCGCAGCGCGCGCCACGATGCGCCCGCCCATGGAGTGGCCCACGAGCGCGAAGCGCCCCAGCCCCAATGCCTTGCTCAGTGCCAGCACATCGGCCGTCTGCGCCTCGAGCGAGTAGTCCAGCGCCTCGCCGGCCGAAGACAGGCCACGCCCGCGCACATCGAGGATGTAGGTGTCGAAATGGCGGCCCAGCCGCTCGCCCACGAAGCCCCAGGTGATGGCCGGGCTCGTGATGCCGGGCACGAGCACGATGGTGTCGCGCGCGGCGCGGCCCTCGCCGGGACCGCCATAGCGCAGCACATGCTGGCGGATGCCGTTGGCCGCGACGTTGCGGCCGTACAGGAAGTTGCTCACCGCGGCCCCTTTCAGTAGGCGCCGGACAGCAGTGCGCCGGCGCCCGGCACCACAGGGTCCAGGTTCAGCGCCTTGAGCATGGCGTAGGTCGTGGCCACGGCCGCGGTCACCACGGGCTTGCCGGTCATGGCCTCGACCTGGGCGATCGCCGGCAGCGAGGGCATCTGCACGCAGGCCGACAGCACGATCGCATCGGCGTCGGCGTAGTTGAGCGTCTGCACGATGCCGGGCAGGCGCGCGGCGTCGTGGCGGCCCACGTCCAGGTTGTCGGGGATCTCCAGCGCCTTGTAGTCCAGCACTTCGTTGCCTTCGCGGCGGATGTAGTCCACCACGAGCTCGGTCAAGGGCAGCATGTAGGGCGTCACCACCACGATCTTCTTGGCCCGCATCACCTTGAGCGCATCGACGAGCGCGCCCGCGCTCGTGATCACCGGTGCGCTGCCGCCGTTCTCCTCGGTGCGCTGCGTGAGGCGCTTCTGCGAGACACGGTGGTAGCCCGGGCCCATGGCCATGATGGCCACGAGGCAGGCGTAGCCCAGCACGTCGACACGCGCGTCGCTGAGCTCCACGGCGCAGCGGTCCGACTCGGCGTCCATGGCCGCCAGCTCCTCCTTGACCACCTTCTTCATGCGCATGCGGCTGGAATGGAAGGTGAAGCGCTCGGGCCGGATCTGCTGGCGTGCCATCAGCATCGCCGGGATCTCGGTCTCCATCGTGGTGTTGGAACTCGGGACGATCTGTCCGATGCGAAAGGTCTTGGTCATGGCGTGTCTCAGAGTTTGAAGAGGCGGCGTGCATTGCCGTTGCAGACGAGCTGGCGCGTCGCCTCGTCCAGCGGCGCCTGTTCGATGAAGGCGCAGGCCAGTTCGGTCGACTCGTAGGGATAGTCGATCGAGAACAGCACGTTCTCGGCCCCCATCTCGCCGATGGCGCCCAGCAGCGTCGGTGCCGAGCAGACGCCCGAGGTGGTGATGAAGATGTTGGACTGGAAGTACTCCGACGGCTTCTTCTTCAGCGTGATGCCGTGCGGATAGGCCTCGAAGCGGCTGTCCAGCCGCCAGCGCATGAAGGGCAGGAACTCGCCCATGTGGCCCACCACGATCTTGAGCCCCGGGAAGCGGTCGAACACACCGCCGAACAGCAGGCGCAGCGCGTGGCCGCCGGTTTCCATGCTCCAGCCGAAGGTCGCACCCTGCAGCACGGGCACATCGGCCAGCAGGGCCGGCACCTGGCTGAAGTTGGCCGGGTGCAGGTAGATCGGTGCCTCCAGTGCCTCGGCGCGCTCCCAGAACACGTCGAAGGCCGGGTCGTCGTAGTAGCGGCCACAGGTGTGGCCGTTGATCAGCGCGCCCTTGAAGCCCAGCTGGCGCACCGTGCGCTCGAGCTCGTCGGCGGCCTGCTTCGGGTCGTGCATGGACAGGTGCGCGAAGCCGCCGTAGCGGTCGGGCCGGCGCGCCACGCGCTGGGCCAGGAAGTCGTTGTTCTCGCTGGCGTGGCGCTGGGCCAGCGCCGCGTCGGGCTCGGCCTGCATGCCGGGCGCGCTCTGCGACAGGATGATGTACTGCACGTTGCCGGCAGCCATGTCGTCCAGGCGCGCATCGTCGAAATCGTTCAGGCGCATGAGCAGGTCCTTGCGCACGTCCTCGGGCAGGTGCTGCGTAAAGGCCTTGGCGTACTCGGAGAACACGGGCACGGAGAAGTGCTCTTCGAAGGCGATCTTGGGGGTGGCGTTCACAGATGGGCTTTCAGTCAACCGCTCAGGCGGGGTAGACGAGATCGTTGGCGAGGATGTTGGTGTCGTGGATGACCTGGCGCTCGGCCAGCAGCAGCCGGCCTTCTTCGTGGACGAAGCGGTCGTGGAAGCAGCCCGCCAGGTGCAGCGTGGACGGTCCTTCGACCAGGGTCTGCACCAGCACGAACGGGGTCTGGGCCAGGATGCCGTCGGCGGTCTCGGCCTGCACGCGCGTGGCTCCCAGCAGGTGCAGCATGTAGCGCGGCGCGAACATCTGCGTGCGCGCGATGGCGACCGCGCGGTCCTCCATCATGGCGCGGCCTTCGCAGTACACCAGGCCCACGGGCAGGCCCAGTTCGGCGTTCTCGCGCGCCGTGATGCGGTACAGCGCGTTCTCGGTGAAGAACGCGGGCCACAGCTCCAGCTCGTTGGCATCGAGCACGGCGCAGTACTCGGCATTGAACAGCTCGATCTCCTGGCGCAGCGCGATGGCGCGCTCCGGTGCCAGCGTGCGGGGCCGGTAGGCGATGGTGGACTTCATGCTTGCTCCCCTTGGACGGGCAGGCCCATCACCTGGCGGTAGTAGACATACAGCGCGCGGATCGCGGCCTCGGAGATCAGGGTCTCGGAGGTGCCGACACGGCCTGGATCCAGCTTGATGATGTTGGTGTCCGAGCTGGAGCGCCGCAGGCCCTCCTGCACGAACTTCATCGCCTCGTTGTCCTCCAGCCCGAGGAAGCCGGCCGGCCCCATGAGGTTGCCCTGGCGCAGGCGGTGGCGCTCCATCTCCGGCGTGTCGTCCTCGTAGCCGAACATGGTCCATTGCATGACCATGCTGTTGGGGCCGTTCGGGACGATCTGGCGCACGCCCAGCGTGTTCATCTCGCGTTGCACGATCAGGTTGGGCCAGATCGTCATCATCGTGACCGACCAGGGCGAATCGAACTCGCGCACGAAGTCCAGGAAGCGCTCGTCGCGCAGGCGCAGGCCATCGCTGAACGAGCGCATTTCCTTCTTGTTCTCGTCGCTGATGGTGGCGTACTTCTCCTCGGTCTTGGCCGAGCCCATGTAGCCATGCCGGCCGTGCACCGTGTCGGCGAACATCGTCGACTTGTTGCCCGCCACGAG
>DATKFT010001057.1:0-2632 GCA_035544335.1 Pseudorhodoferax sp. | reverse complement strand
AGGTCATCGCCACCCTGAAAGGCAGCGGTGGCGGGCGCAGCCTGATGCTGAACGGGCACCTGGACATCAACTCGCTCACGATGGGCTGGGACCGCGACCCCTTCACGTGCTGGGTCGACGGCGACAAGCTGCACGGCCACGGCGTGCAGAACATGAAGGGCGGGCTGGCCAGCCTGATGGTCGCGGCCGAGGCCGTGCGCCAATCCGCCACACCGCTGCGCGGCGATCTCGTGCTGGCCTTCGTCGTCGGCGAGACGCAGGGCGGCGAGGGCATGCACCACCTCATGAAGCGGGGCTTTCGCACGGACATGGCCATCATCGCCGAGCCGTTCGGGGCGGACAACATCTGCACGGTCCACAGCGGGATCATCCACTTTGCGATCCATGTCCGCGGCCGCTCCGCCCACATCAGCCGCTACGAGGACGCGGTCCACGCGATCCACAAGATGGGCAAGGTGCTGCAGCGCCTGGAGAAGATGAGCTTCTCGGCCCGGCCCTACCCCGCCCTGCCGGCCCTGCCGCGCATGAACGTGGGCAGCATCATCGGCGGCAGGGGTGCGGAGTACCGCTCGGAGCCGCCTTACGTGCCCGATCTCTGCACCGTCGTCGTGGACGTGCATTTTGTGCCGGGCCAAAGCTCCGAGGATGTCCTGGCCGATGTCCAGCGCGCGCTGGACCGGCTGCAGGAGGAGGACCCCGAACTGCAGGTGGAGATCGAGGTGCCGCCGCCCGCGTTCATCCAGGGCCGCCGGCGCCTGGTCATGGAGCCCGTCGAGGTGTCTCCCGATGCGGCGGTCGTCCAGAGCATCGCGCGCAGCTACCAGGCCCTGACGGGCAGGCCGCCGCAGCAGATCGGTGCGGTACTGCCCACCTCGTATTCGGCCTGCGACACATCCTGGCTTTGCCGGGCAGGCGTCGAAGCCGTCAACTATGGGCCGCTGGCGGCCTTCGGCGCCGCCGGGCCGCAAGGCGCCTATGTGCAGATCAGCGAGATGGAAAAGGTCGCGAAGGTGCTCGCGCTCACGGCCATCGACATCTGCAGCTAGCGCACATGCTACCCATCCACCGGCCGGACCAGGTCCACCGCAGCGCCGCGGTGGCGCGGCCGGCGCATGCCACCACGCTCCGGAGCGATCCATGAAGAACTTCTCGTTGCGGCAGCTGCGCTACTTCGTCGCCTTCGTGGAGAACGGCGGCGTCGCGCAGGCGGCCCGCATGATCCACATCTCGCAGCCGTCGATCTCCTCCGCGATCAAGGAGCTCGAGGCGGAATTCGGCATCCGGCTGTTCTTTCGCCACCGCACGAACGGCACCAGCCTGACGCCGGCCGGCAAGCTCTTCTACCAACACGCGCTGGAGCTGCTCAAGCAGGCGCGCGATTTCCACAGCAAGGTGGCGTTCGAGAACGGCGCCGTGGCAGGTGAGCTCACGATCGGCTGCTTCGAAACGCTGGCGCCGATGTATGCCCCCGTGCTGATGGCCTCGTTCCAGCACGCCTACCCCCAGGTCAGCGTCCACCTGCACGTGGCGTCCCACACCAAGCTGCTCGACGGCTTGCGCAAGGGCATCTACGACATGGCGATCTGCTATGCCTACGAGCTGCCGGGCGACATCGACAGCACGGCCTTGCTGGCCGACCTGGTGCCGCATGCACTGGTTCCGCCCGAACACCGGTTTGCCGAGATGGCCGAGGTGTCCCTGTCGATGCTGGCGGCCGAGCCGCTGGTCCTGCTGGACATCTGGCCCAGCAACGAGTATTTCCTGGGCCTGTTCGAACGCGCCGGCTTGAGCCCGCGCCTGTCGCACAAGGCCCCTTCGCTGGAACTCGTCCGCGGGCTCGTGGCCCATGGGCTGGGCGTCTCCGTGCTGGTCTCCGAGCCCGCCAGCGGCCTGACCTACGACGGCCTGAACGTCGTGAGCGTGCCCATCCAGGATGCCATGCAGCCCTCCCGCACCGTTCTCGCCTGGCATGGCTCCGACGAGCTGCCGCCGCTGAGCAAGACCTTCGTCGAACACAGCCGCGCCCTCATGAGCACGGACGCGCAAACGGCCGGCCCTGCCGCCTGACATTCCACAGACCCCACTCCCACCGCTACACCATGACATTGGCACAAGAGCAGCAGCTGCGCGTCGACCTGGCCGCCTCCTTTCAGATCGCCGCCCACTACAACTGGCACGAGGGCATCGCGAACCACTTCAGCGCCGCGGTGTCCGACGACGGACTGCATTTCCTGCTGAACCCGAAGTGGAAGCACTTCGCGCGGATCCGCGCCGCCGACCTGCTGTTGCTGGACAGCCGCGACGACGCTGCGCTCGAGAAGGACAACGCGCCCGACCCGACCGCCTGGCACCTGCACGGCGCCGTCCACGCCCGCGTGCCGCAGGTCCGCTGCCTGATGCACCTGCACCTGCCCTACGCGACCGTGCTGTCGTGCCTGGACGATTGCAGCATCCAGCCGATCGACCAGACCACCAGCCGCTTCTTCAACCGCGTGGCGATCGACAAGCTGTACGGCGGCATGGTGGACAACGCATCCGAAGGCGCACGTGTCGCCGAGATGCTGTCGCGGCACGACGTCATCGTGCTGGGCAACCATGGCGTGCTCGTGGCCGGGCGCAGCGTGGCGGCCGC
>DATKFT010001056.1:0-2427 GCA_035544335.1 Pseudorhodoferax sp. | reverse complement strand
AAGGCGACAGCCTGCGCCTGCACGCGGCGGCGGGCTACGTGAGCCTGTCGCGCCTGGCCGGCGACGCGCAGGCCGTCACGCTGCTCGTGCGCCAGCACGCCAGCGCGCCCGAGGCGGCGGTGCTGGCGACAGTGTTCGGTCTCACGGCACGCGAGGCCGAGGTGCTGCACTGGGTGGCCTGCGGCAAGACCAACCGCGACGTGGGCGCGATCCTCCAGATGAGCCCGCGCACCGTGGACAAGCACCTGCAGCACGTGTTCGCCAAGCTCGGCGTGGAGACGCGCACGGCCGCGGCCTCGCTGGCCTTGAGCAAAGTGCCCTGATCTACGTGGGTGCTACGCGTTCGCGGTTCAGCGTATGGGCCGGCGTGGCCCGCCGCCCAATACTGGGCACCAGCGGTTCGGGACTCCCGAACCGACCAGCGAACCCCGCACCATCCACCCAGGAGTACGCGCCATGCGTGAACAGCAGACTTCCAGCACCCCCCCCGGCGATGCCACTGCCGTCGACACCGGCCGCCGCAACGCGCTGAAGGCCGTGGCGGCCGCCGCCACGGCCGTGCCCATCGCGGGCTTCCCGCAGATTCTCAAGCGCGAGATCAAGGACATCACGCTGCGCCACATCGGCGTCTCGTACGCCGTGCAGCGCGCCATCGGCGAGCAGGCCTCCAAGGACCTGGGCTTCAAGGTGGAGATGCAGAACCTGGACACCTCGGCCTCGATCACGCGCTTCGTCACGCAACCGGGCAGCGTGGACATCGCCGACATGGAGGGCTGGCAGGTCAAGGTGGCGATGGCGCGCGGCATCATCCAGGGCATCGATTCGCAGAAGATCAAGGAGTTCGACGGCATCCTGCCGATCTTCACGACCGGCGTGTACGAGGGCCGCAAGATCTCGCGCCAGGGCATCTCGCCCTACGAGGTGATGTACACCGACGGTGCGCAGGCCGCCAAGATCGTCGAAGGCCAGCAGCGCTGGCTGACCTTTCTGCCGCAGGTGTTCAACGCCGACTCCATCGGCTACCGACCCGACAAGGTGGGCCGCGAGGTCAGCGAGTGGAAGGACCTGATCGACCCGAAGTTCAAGGGCCGCGCCGCGATCCTGGACATCCCCAACATCGGCATCATGGACGCGGCCCAGGCGCTGGAGTCGCGCGGCGACCTGGTCTATGGCAACAAGGGCAACATGACGCGCAAGGAGATCGACACCACGATCGAAGCGCTGATCCAGCTCAAGAAGCAGGGCCACTTCCGCGCCTCGTGGAGCACCTTCGAGCAGTCGGTCGAACTCATGGCCAGCGGCGAGGTGTTCATCCAGTCCATGTGGTCGCCGGCCGTCACCGCCGTGCTGGAGAAGGGCATCCCCTGCGTCTACGCGCCGGTGGGCATCAAGCCCAACGGCAAGGAAGGCTACCGCGGCTGGTGCAACGGCATGGGCCTCATGAAGCACCTGACGGGCAAGAAGCTGGACGCGGCCTACGAGTACCTGAACTGGTACTACTCGGGCTGGCAGGGGGCCTACGTGGCGCGCCACGGCTACTACAGCCCGGTGCCTCGCACGGCCAGGGCCCACATGACGGCCAACGAGTTCGACTACTGGTACGGTGGCAAGCCCGCCGTCGAGGTGGTCAAGAGCTCGCACGGCCAGCCCATCGGCCCGGTCGGCACGGTGCGCGACGGCGGCTCGCTGGCGCAGCGCTTCTCCAACATCGCCTGCTGGAACACGGTGATGGACGAGAACCAGTACATGGTGCAGCGCTGGAACGAGTTCAAGGCAGCTTGATGCCCTGACCTGCCGGGGCCCCGCCGCCCCGGTTCCCTCTTCCCTTACTTGTCTTGCTCTCACAGGAGATGCGGGTGGCCACGCCTTTGCCTGAACCGTCCATGCGCGCGCGCTGGACCCCCTACTTCCAGCTGGCACCGTTGACGCTGGTGCTGCTGCTCTTCGTCGCGGCGCCGCTGGTGTTCGTCGTCATCGTGAGCTTCTTCCGCACCGATGGCTTCTCGACCGTGCCGGCCTTCAGCCTGGAGAACTACGCCAGCGTGCTGAGCGCGGGGCTGACCTGGCAGCTGTACTGGAAGATGGCGCAGTACGCGGCGCTGACCTGGTTCTTCAGCCTGCTGATCGGCTTCTTCGTCGCTTACTTCCTGGTCTTCCACGTGCGCAACCGCACCGTGGCCATCGCGCTGTTCCTGGTCTGCACGGTGCCGTTCTGGACCTCCAACGTGATCCGCATGATCTCCTGGCTGCCCATGCTGGGGCAGAACGGCGTGGTCAACAGCGCGCTGATGGCGACGGGCGTGGTCGACGCGCCCGTGCGCTGGCTGCTGTACTCGGACTTCGCCGTGGTGCTCGCCTACGTGCACCTGTTCACGATCTTCATGATCGTGCCGGTCTTCAACGCCATGAGCCGCATCGACCGCAAGC
>DATKFT010001055.1:0-1560 GCA_035544335.1 Pseudorhodoferax sp. | reverse complement strand
ATGGTGACTCTCCTCATTCGATCGGGTGGCGCGGTGCGGCCGGCAGGGCCTGCACGGAGGCGCCGCCGCCATGCACGGGGCTGGCGGGACTGGCGGGGCTGTGGGGCGCGTGCACGGCGCCATGGTGGGCCAGCGGCCGGTTGCCGGCCAGGCGGCGCATGAGCACGTAGAACACGGGCGTCAGGAACAGGCCGAAGGCGGTCACGCCGATCATGCCGGCGAACACCGCGACACCCATGGCGCTGCGCATCTCGGCGCCCGCGCCCGTGGACAGCACCAGCGGCAGCACCCCCATCACGAAGGCCAGCGAGGTCATCAGGATGGGGCGCAGCCGCAGCCGCGCCGCCTCGATGGCCGCCTGCACGGGCGTGCGGCCGACGAACTCCAGCTCGCGCGCGAACTCGACGATCAGGATCGCGTTCTTCGCGCTGAGCCCCACGAGCACCATGAGCCCGATCTGCGTGAACACGTTGTTGTCGCCCTTGGTCAGCCAGACGCCGGTCATCGCGGCCAGGATGCCCATGGGCACGATCAGGATGATGGCCACGGGCAGCGTGAGGCTCTCGTACTGCGCGGCCAGCACCAGGAACACCAGCAGGATGGCCAGCGGGAAGATCCACAGCGCGGAGTTGCCGGCCAGGATCTCCTGGTAGGTCAGCTCCGTCCACTCGTAGGCCACGCCGGGCGGCAGCGTTTCCTTGGCGATGCGCGCGATGGCGTCCTGCGCCTGGCCCGAGGAGAAGCCGGGCGCGGCCGCACCGTTGATGTCGGCCGACAGGTAGCCGTTGTAGCGCATGGCGCGCTCCGGGCCGAAGCTGGAGTTGACCTTCATGAGCGCGGACAGCGGCACCATCTCGCCCGTGTTGGAGCGCACCTTGAGCAGGCCCACGTCCTCGGCGCGCGCGCGGTAGGGCGCGTCGGCCTGCACGCGCACGCTGTAGGTGCGGCCGAACTTGTTGAAGTCGTTCGCGTACAGGCTGCCCAGGTAGATCTGCAGCGTCTCGAAGATGTCGGTCACGGGCACGCCGAGCTGGCGCGCCTTGGTGCGGTCGATGTCGGCGTACAGCTGCGGCACGTTGACCTGCCAGCTCGTGAACATGCCGGCCAGCTCGGGCGTCTGGTAGGCCTTGGCCATGAAGGCCTTGACGGCCGCGTCCATGCCGTCGTAGCCCACCGAGCCGCGGTCCTGCAGCTGCAGCTTGAAGCCGCCCGTGGTGCCGAGGCCCTGCACGGGCGGCGGCGGGAACATCACGATGAAGGCGTCCTGGATGCCGCCGAAGGCCTGGTTGAGCTGGCCCGCCACGGCGCCGCCGCTCTGGTCGCCGCGCTTGCGTTCCTCGAAGGGCTTGAGGCCCACGAACACGATGCCGGAGTTCGAGCTGTTGGTGAAGCCGTTGATCGACAGGCCCGGGAACGCGATCGCGTCCTGCACGTTGGGGTTCTTCTTGACGATCTCGCCCATGCGCTTGATCACGTCCTCGGTGCGGTCCAGCGTGGCGCCGTCGGGCAGCTGCGCGAAGCCGATCAGGTACTGCTTGTCCTGCAGCGGCACGAAGCCCG
>DATKFT010001054.1:0-1993 GCA_035544335.1 Pseudorhodoferax sp. | reverse complement strand
TCTGCGTGCGGGCCTGCGTGAAACCCAGGCCCGCAGCGCCCACATGCTGGCCGCACTGCTGGGCCGCACACGGCCCGATGCGCAATGGCTGCAGGCCGATGCGACAGCGCCGCTGCCCGGCCCGCAGGCGCTGGGCGTGGCGGTCCTTCCGGCCGACCTGCTGCGCACGCGCCCCGACATCCAGGTGGCGCAGGCCGGCGTGGAACGCGCCGCAGCCGAGCAGGGCATTGCGCAAGCGGCGCTGTACCCGCGCTTCGTGATCGGCGGCTCGCTGCTGTATTCGTTCAACATCACCCAGAACCTGCGCACCACGCAGGACAACGCGCCCACCTTCGGGCCGCAGATCGACATTCCCCTGTTCGACTGGGGCCGCCGCCGCTCGCAGGCCGATGCCAGCGAGCTGGCGCTGCAGGCTGCCATCCAGGGCTACCGCCAGAGCGTGCTGGACGGCGTGGCCGAGGTCGAGTCCGCACTGGCCGCCATCGGTGCCCAGCGCCAGCGCATCGCCGCGCTGCAGGACTCGCAGCAGGTGCTTGCCGAGCGCGAACGCGTGCAGCACCAGCGCCAGAAGCTGGGCCTGGACAGCGAGTTCGGTGGTCTGGCGTCCCGGCGCGCCGCATTGCAGGCGCGCAGCGAGCAGACCACCGCCCTGGCCGCCCATGCCCTGGCCTATGTGGCGCTGTACAAGGCCCTGGGCGGCGCGCCGCTGCCTGCCGAGGACAGGCCGGAGGACGATTCCGGCAACGGCCCTGCGCCCGTGGCTCAGGGGGCATCCTCATGATCGCGCTGGCGCGCAAGACGCTGGTGCACGAGTGGCGCCGGTTCATTCCCTCCGTTTTCGCGGTGGGCTTCTCCGGCGTGCTGCTGGCCATGCAGGCCGCGCTGGTGCTGGGCATCTTCGGATCGGCCGCGCTGTATGTGACGGCGTCCTCGGCCGATCTGTGGATCGGCTACCCGGGCACGCAGAGCGTGAATTTCGGCCGCACCATCGGCCGCGACGTGGACATGCGCCTGCGCATGGACCCGGACATCACTGCCGTCGAGCCCTACGTCTGGGTCGATGGCGACTGGCGCTCCAGCACGCCGGCCGGCGGCGCGGCCAGCGAACACGGCGGCGGCGTGTCGGTCTACCTGTCCGGCATTGCCACCGATGATGCCTCCATGCTGTTTTCCCGCGTGCTCCAGCCCTGGCAGCGGCAGCGCCTGCGCGAACCCGGCGCCGTGATCGTGGACCGGGCCGACCTGCAGACGCTGGGCGCCAGCGAGGGCGGCGTGGCCTGGGTCAACAACCACCGCGTGCAGGTGGTGGCCGCCGTGGACGGGCTGCGCGGCCTGGGCGGCGTGAACGTGCTGGCCTCGCTGGCCACGGCGCGCGAGATTGCCGGTGACCCGGGCCAGGGCAGCACCTACTTCGTGGCGCGCGTGCGCCCCGGCGCCTCGGCCAAGGCCGTCCAGCAGCGCCTGAACCAGTCCACACCCAGCTTCGGCCCCTACGAGGCATGGACAGCCAAGGAATTCGCGCGGCGCTCGCAGCGCTACTGGATGTTCGACACGGGCGCCGGCGCGGGCGTGCTGTTCATGGCCGTCATCGTCTGCCTGGTGGGCTCGGTGGTCACCAGCCAGTCGCTCAAGGCCGTGGTGGCTGCCTCGTCGCGCGAGTACGCCGTGCTCAACGCGCTGGGCGTGAGCCGCGCGGCCCTGGGCCGCGTGGTGGTGGAGCAGGCCTGCTGGATCGGCGGCCTGGGCTTCGTGATGGCCGCGCTGGCCAGCGCCGTGCTGCTGGCCGTGGCCACGGCCTACCGCGTGCCCGTGGCGCTGAACGCATCGGCCGTGCTGGCCTGTGCCGTGCTGGTGGCCGTGCTGTCCCTGCTGTCGGGCCTGGGCGCCATGCGCAGCCTGCTGCGCGCCGACCCGGCCACGCTGCTGCGCTGAAGACTTCCAGACACCATGAACGTGATGAATGCCTCTTCCCCCGCGCCCACGGCGGTGCCTC
>DATKFT010001053.1:0-5137 GCA_035544335.1 Pseudorhodoferax sp. | reverse complement strand
GCGTCGTGGGGCAGACAGTCCAGCAGGCCCACCGAGGCCAGCGTGATTGATGCCACATGCGCGGCTGCCAGCACCAGCAGGGGGTCGGCATCGTCGGTGAGCAGCAGATCCAGCGCGGGCGCCGTCAGTGGCAATCCGGTGCGCGCGGCCAGCGCCGTGAAAATCTGGTCGGACAGGGTCTGCAGCGACGCATCGGGCAACTCGCCAGGCGGTGTCAGCCGCATGCGCAGATAGTAGGAAATGGGCAGGCTCTCGCTGCGGCTGGCGCGGCATGCGGCGGCGGGATAGGCGGCCCAGACGGTCCAGTCGCCCCAGTGCGGCACGATGTGGCTGACGCGGGTCTTGGCGGCGGACTCCTGGTGCTCGTCCACATGCGCCGTTTCCAGCGTTGCTGCCGGCGGCGACCTCTCCGCCTCGCAGACCAGGCGCGAGAGGCTGAGCGTGGCGGCCTTGCCGCCGCGGTCGCGGCTCGTCGGGCCCAGGTCGAAGAGCTGCCAGCTCCAGAAGCCCTCCACCTCGTCGTCCACCACGCCATGCGCCACGGCGTCGATCGGCGTGCCGTCGCGGTCCAGCATGGGCTGGTCTTCGGCGCTGGGCGGGGCCAGCCAGGGGCCACGCAGGGCGACGAGTTGACCGCCATCGCCGAAGTGGTGTGCACTGCAGGCCTTCCTCACCGCGGCGGCCACGGCAAAAGCCTGGCCGCCGAAACTGGTGAAGGCGCCCGCGAAATCGATGACCTGCGGCGCGTCCAGCAGAACCTCGCGTGTCTGCACCGAGCTGCCCATCGCGCCGACGACGGTATAGATGCCCTGCGGCAGGTCCAGCTCCAGCCTGTGCATGCCCAGGCCGGCGCAGCGGGCGGAGCCGTCCGTCACGCGGAAGACCGCGCCGGAAGGACCGGAGATGCTCAGGCGATGCGCAGGCCGGCTCATGACATGGCCTCCACCACGGGTTGGACGCTGCCGTCGTCCGCCACGGAGGTCTTGAGCCGCACGGAGAGCTTCCAGCCTTCGGCACCATTGCGCAGCACGTACTTGCCCGCCAGCAGCGGTGGCAGCAGGGTACGCCCCCCCGTGCCGGCCTGCACGGTGCCGACGCCCTCCAGCGTGGCGTCCAGCACCTCCACGCTGGCCGGCGCACGGCCGGCGAGCAGCGCGCTGACGTCGGCGTCGGCCAGCGGCTGGCGCACGTAGAGCGGGAAGGACGCCAGGTCGACGTGGGCATTGGCGTCCACCCACTCCACCGGCGTCTGCACATGGCCCGGCTTGACCTGGGCGGCACGGATCGGCACGTTCTCCTTGAGGTAGGCCACCACGTCCGCCGCGGTCACCTGCGTCGTGTTGAGCGCGCCGGCCGAGCCGCTGAGGGCTTCGAGCAGCACATCGGTGAACACACCGCCGGTGGGCGTGTCCAGGGCCTGTTCGCCGGGCTTGCAGGCCGCCACGACCAGCACCCGGGCCGGCTTGGCACGCGGCGGCAGGTTCAGGGGCTGGAAGGCGGGCAGGGCGCCCGGCTGCCATTCGTTGCAGCAGTCGAAGAAGCAGAGGTATTCGTCGTAGATCGGTGCGCCGGTGAATTGCGGCACCCAGCCGCTGGAGACGAAGAGGTCAGGTACCGTGGGCCAGTGCGCGGCGCAGAACACCGCCGGCATGGCCGGGTTGGCCGGCACCGACATGCCGTGCGCCGAGGCGTAGAAGAACATCCGCTCGCGTGTGTTGCGCAACCCGTCCACCAGGAGCTGCTGCAGCTTGGCCTCCACGCTCAGGCGGTTCCAGGGCGGCCCGACGAGCTGCGGCGGTTCGGGCGGCGGCGGCCAGCTGAAGTCGTCGACGCGGACATTGCCGGGCTGCCACCGGTGTAGCCACCTGCTCATGCGTTGGCGGTCGCGCGCAGCGCCGGGCAGGGCGCGCAGCAGCGGCCGCCCCGCGGGATAGTCCGCAACGCTGAGGATGACGGCATCGGTGGGCACGGCGGCTTGGCCTCAGTAGGGGTAGACGGACCGAATGAAGGTCTTGTCGCCCATCGACAGGGTGGACGAGGGTGTGATGGCCGGCTGGCCGTCGAGCCAGCGCGCCGGGATCGTGTAGATCATGATGGAGCGCAGGTCCGGGTTGGAAGACATGAGAACGCGGCTCTTCGGGTACTGCTCGAAGACGTTGAAGTCCACGTCGTCCCGGCTCCAGTTGTTGGGTGGGCTGCCAAGGTCCGCGTAGACCACGTCCTTCTTCCAGCGCAGGTCCAGCTCGGGATGGTTGTGCTCGTGCAGCAGGCCCAGGGCGTGGCCGAACTCGTGCAGCACGACGCTGCGGAAGTCTTTCTCGGGCGTGCCTTCTGCCACCCACCCGAGGTTCATCGTAGCCTCGTCCTTGGGCACGGCCAGCGCGTCCTGGCCGATGTTGGACCACGAACCCTCGTCGGCCACGAAGCTGACGCGGACGTGCGCATCGCCGGCTTGGTCGACCTGTTTGAAGACGAGGTTGGCACCGCCGCCAGAAGCGTCGATCCAATGGCACGCGGACTTGAACACGCGGTCCTGCAGCGCCTTGGAGCCGCCGATGAAACCGATGAGCAGCTCCTGCCCGGCCTTCCACAACCGCTTCTTGTCGACCAGACCCTTGGTTTCAACGCCGGTGGGCCGCTGCTCGCGGGTGCCACAGATCCATTCACGCGCATCGTTCGACATGAGAGCCTCCCAGAGCGACGAGGGCTTCGCCTGCTGCGCAATCTAGACCAGTGTTCATCGCCTAGCACTGGCCGCCTCCGCATTTGTGATGACAAAGGCGCTGCCAGGCGCGGGGCCGCGCTGGGTGAACCGCCTCGGCAAAACCGGCGCGGTTCACGCGGTGCCCATTGTTGTCCCCGTTCGAGATGGTCCAACCGGACGCTGACGGCGTGGGAGTCACCACACGGGCCCGAAGAGGGCTGCACCAACGCACGCTCCCATGTGCGCAATCCTCCGGAGCCTTCGAGTCCCGTCGCAGCGCAGGACATCCCGCTGCAGCTTGTTTCCCTGTCGATCGATGGAACCCACGCGGTCCTGACCTTGGACATGTCAGGGCGGTTTCGTGCTCGCCGGCAAGCTTGACTCCCGCATGAAGAAATATGTTCAGCCCGTAGTCAAAGAGCGTGCGGCTTCCGTCGATGCGACAGCCTGCTATCTCTGGCTGACCACTTTTCGCCCGCTGCACGCAGCGATTCGAAACCGTTGTATGGGCATGTGAAAGCGCGGTGCACTGTCCAACGAGTGGCAGCATGCCGGGGGCCGAAAGCGTACAGTGGGCCGCATGTCCAGCCTTCGCCCAGTCGATTGCTGCATCGCCGGCGGTGGCCCGGCGGGCATGATGCTCGGGCTGCTCCTGGCCCGGGCCGGCGTGAAGGTGCTGGTGCTGGAGAAGCATACGGACTTCCTGCGCGACTTCCGTGGCGACACGGTGCACCCGTCGACCCTGCAGGTCCTGCACGAGCTTGGCCTGCTGGAGGCATTCCTGCGCAGACCGCATGACCAGGTCTCGGAACTCAGGGCGTTCTATGAAGGGCAGGAGGTCCCGATCGCGGACTTCACCTATCTGCCGACTGCCGCGCGATTTCTGGCGCTGATGCCGCAATGGGACTTCCTGGATTTCCTGGCCGGCGTCGGCAAGCGCTACCCCTGCTTTGCGCTGCAGATGGATGCCGAGGTCACCGGCATCACCACCGATGCCTCTGGCCGCGCCAATGGCGTCGAGGTGCTCCAGGGGCATGACGCAGGCGCTGCGCGCACGGTGACCGTCGGTGCGCGCCTGGTGGTGGCCGCCGATGGACGCCACTCCCGGCTGCGTGCGGCCGCCGGCTTGGTGCGCACGGAGTACGGGGCTCCCATCGACGTGCTCTGGATGCGTTTGCCCCGGCGCGATGGCGACCCCGCTGCCACGGCAGGCCACATCCGCGGCGGAAGGCTGCTCGTCCTGCTCAACCGTGGCAGCTACTGGCAGGCCGCCTTCGTGATCGCCAAGGGTGGCTACCAGTCACTGCAAGACCAAGGCATGGACCGGTTCAGGCAGGAGCTCGGCGCTGTCGCGCCCTTTTTGCAAGGGCGGCTGGAGCAGGCACTGCCCGACTGGGATGCCGTCAAGCTGCTCACGGTCACCGTCGACAGGCTCCGGCAATGGCACAGGCCGGGCCTGCTGTGCATCGGCGACGCGGCCCATGCCATGTCGCCCGTGGGTGGTGTGGGCATCAACCTGGCCATCCAGGACGCGGTCGCGACCGCGAACCTGATGGCCGCAGCGCTCGTCGGACCGGCCAACGGTGCGGAACTCGACGCGTTGCTGCCCACGCTGCGGGAGCGCCGCGCGTTTCCCGTTGCGGTGACGCAGGCGGCGCAGCGGGTGGTACAGGCGCGCATCCTCGCACCCCTGGTCGCATTGCATGGGACCACGCGCGAAGAAGGCTCGCCAGCGCCGCGCCGGCTGCCATGGCTGCTCGGACTGCTGAAGCGCAGCGCGTGGATGAGGCGCGTGCCTGCGCGCATGGTCGGTCTGGGCGTTCGGCCTGAGCACGTGCAAACCGGGGACACGTTTCGACCGTGAGGCCAACGGCTGCGCCCGGTGGCCATGGGCGCCGCTGCACGATTTCGGTTTCTTGCCAAGGCAGCGCAACCGTGCCCGGGCCCACACCGGCGCGCCACGGCTGCGCCACAGCGCGGGCCTAGCCGGCGCCGTTGCGCGCCCCGCGCCCAGGACTGTCCATGCTCTGTAGCAAACCTCACTGACAGGTCCCCGGCGCCGTTGGACATTGCAGGCTCCCAATCCATCGGAGATGCGAGATGAAGCTGCACAAGCTGTTCAAGACCTTGGCCGCCAGCTGGCTGCTGTTCCTTGTTGCCATCGGCGCGCATGCAGGGCCTGTCGTGACGGTGGGGGCAGGCGAGCGCGCCCGCCTGGTGTTCGACCTCGGGGCCTACCAACCCCTTTGGCGGTTCGACCTGACGCTGGTCGTGCCGCCGTTCGCGGCCGGGGCTGCGTTCCAGACGCAACTCTGGGAGCAGACCGATGCCTTGTCCGGACTGCGCCAGGACTGGGGCGTGCAGACCGTCGGTGGCGGAGGGTTCGCGTACCGCGGACAGGTCGGTGACAGCTACTTCGACGTGCTCACGGAC
>DATKFT010001052.1:0-1940 GCA_035544335.1 Pseudorhodoferax sp. | reverse complement strand
CGGCAGTCAGGAGCAGTACATCGCCAGGGCCCACGAGATCGCCGCGCTGGGCTGCATCTGCCTGACCTTCGACCTGCGCGGCCACGCCAAGGACCGCGCAGCGCGCGATGCCGTCACGCGCGAGGACAACATGGCCGACATGCTGGCCGCCTACGACGTGCTGGTCGGCCACCCCTCCGTGGACGGCACGGCCGTCGCCGTGGTGGGCAGCAGCTACGGCGGCTACCTGGCCGCCATCCTCTCCACCTTGCGGCCCGTGCGCTGGCTGGGCATGCGCGCGCCTGCGCTGTACAAGGACGCCGACTGGCTGGTGCCCAAGCGCGCGCTGAGCCGCGAGGAACTCGTGGCCTACCGCAACACCGCCGTCGCGCCGGCCAGCAACCGCGCGCTGGCGGCCGCCGCGCAGTTCGAAGGCGACGTGCTGCTCGTCGAATCCGAGTTCGACGTCATGGTGCCGCACCCGGTCATCAAGAACTACCTCGATGCGTTCCAGCAAGCGCACTCCATGACCTACCGCGTCATCAAGGGCGCCGACCACAGCCTGTCGCAAAAGGCCTGGGGCCAGTCCTACACCAACGTGCTCGTCCACTGGGTCTGCGAGATGGTCAAGGGCGCCAAGGAGGAGGCCGAGGCCGCCCGCGCCCAGCAGCGCGCGTCGCGCGAGAAGAATGGCGCCAAGGTGCTGCATTCGGCCAGCGGCAAGGTGCTGGTGTCGGGGGCGGATTCGCCGGCGATCGCCTGAGGCGCTGCCCCCTGGGAACGCGGATGGGCGCGCGGCCGCCGCCATCCTGCGCCGCCGACCGGCGGTCCCGGCCAGGCCATGGCGCGCCAGCTTCCGAACGGGACGCACCGGCCTTCCAGGGCCCGGCCCCCGTGCGGACGAGCGGACTGCGTGCCGGGCCGGGCGACGACCCGCTGGCAGCATGGGCTGCCGCAGGCGGCCTGCGGATCAGCCGACGATCGCCTTGGTGGCGAAGAACAGCAAGGACGGCCCCAGCAGGCAGCCCAGTCCCGTGTGGAAGGTGGCAACCAGAGCACCGTAGGGCACGAGCTTGCGGTCGGTGGCCGCAAGGCCCGCCGATACGCCGCTGACAGTGCCCGCCAAACCGCCGAAGACCATCGCCGAGCGAGGCGTCTTCAACCCCAGGAACTTGGCGGCGAGGGGCGTGCCCACCATCACCATGATGGCCTTGATCAGGCCGGTTGCGATGCTCAGCGCCATCAGATCCGAACTCGCGCCAATCGCTGCACCGGTCACCGGACCCACGATGTAGGTGATCGCACCGGCTCCGATCGTCGTCATGCTGACCGCGTCGGAGTAACCCATGCTCCACGCGACCGACGCACCGACGATGAAGGGCAGCACCGTGCCCAGCAGCAGCGCGACCACGCCGACCATTCCGGCCTTGCGGGCTTCGGTCGCCTGCACCTCGAAGGCGGTCGCGACGATCGCGAAGTCGCGCAGCATGGCACCCCCCATCAAGCCGATGCCGCTGAACAGCGACAGGTCGGCCAGGCCCTGGTGGCCGCCCGTCCGGACACCACCCCAATAGGCCAGCGCCAGTCCGATGACGATGGCAATCGCCGAGCCGTGCACACGCCCCATCGTCAGCCGCTTGGACAGTTGCACCGACACCAGCATGACCACGCCGACGAGCGCGAACGCGGCAACGAGGCCGTTCTGCGCGGCCGCCTTCTGCAGGATTTCAGTCATGGTCGTCGGCCAGCAGTTCGTTGTGGCGCATGGGCACCGGCTCGGACGCGGCGGCCGTGCGTTCGGTGCGGTTGATCAGCGCGATCGCACAGGCGCAGACCGCGGCCGAACCGAAGGCCGACAGCAGCGCGATGGGCCCGCCGCGCAGCGCCGACACCACATCCTGCTGGGCCGCCATGGCCACGACGACCGGGATGTACATCGCGCCCCAGTACTCCACGCCGAG
>DATKFT010001051.1:0-2632 GCA_035544335.1 Pseudorhodoferax sp. | reverse complement strand
TCGCGCGCGGCCTGTCAGCCGAGCGGCCCGTGGCCATCCTCGCGGAGAACAGCCTGGAGCACGCGCTCGTGGCCTTCGGCTGCCTGCTCGTGGGCATCCCGCACTGCCCCGTGTCGCCGCCCTACGCGCTGGTCAGCAAGGACCACGAGAAGCTGCGCCACGTGATGGCGTTGCTGACACCGGGCCTGGTGTTCGCGAGCGACGCGCGCTATGCGGCGGCCATCGCGGCCACCGTGCCGGCCGAGGTGGAGGTGGTGCTGGGCGAAGGCCGGCTCGCAGACCGTGCCAGCACGCCGCTGGCCGCGCTGCTGGCCACCGCGCCCACGGACGCCGTGGAGGCCGCGATGGCCCGGATCCACCCGGGCACCATCACCAAGTTCCTGTTCACCTCGGGTTCGACCAAGAACCCCAAGGCCGTCATCAACACGCACCGCATGTGGTGCGCCAACCAGCAGCAGATGCGCCAGTCCATCCCGGCGCTCGGCGAGGAGCCCCCCGTGCTCGTGGACTGGCTGCCCTGGAACCACACCTTCGGCGGCAACCACAACATCGGCATCGCGCTGGACAACGGCGGCACGCTCTACATCGACGAGGGCAAGCCCACGCCGGCCGGCATCGCCGAGACGCTGCGCAACCTGCGCGAGATCGCGCCCACGGTCTACTTCAACGTGCCCACGGGCTTCGAGGCGATCGCCGACGCGATGGAGACGGACGCGGTGCTGCGCCGCAACCTGCTGTCGCGCGCGCGCATGTTCTTCTACGCGGGCGCCGCGCTGCCGCAGGCCGTGTGGGACAAGCTGCACCGCATCCAGGAGGCCGAGGTCGGCGAGCGCCTGGTCATGGGCACGGGCCTCGGCATGACCGAGTCCGGTCCCTTCGCGCTGTACATCACGCGGCCCGAGGTGGCCACGGGCGACCTGGGCCTGCCGGCCGCGGGCGTGGAGCTCAAGCTCGTGCCCACGGACGGCAAGACCGAGATCCGCTACCGCGGCCCCAACGTCACGCCGGGCTACTGGCGCATGCCCGAGGCCACGCATGCAGCCTTCGACGAGGAAGGCTTCTTCTGCACGGGCGACGCCGTGGACTGGATCGACCCGTCGAACATCCACCTGGGCCTGCGCTTCGACGGCCGCATCGCCGAGGACTTCAAGCTCGCCACGGGCACCTTCGTGAGCGTGGGGCCGCTGCGCGCCAGGATCACGGCCTACGGCGCACCCTATGTGCAGGACGCGGTGCTGACGGGCATCAACCTCAAGGAGGTCGGCGCGCTGGTCTTCCCGACCCAGGCCGTGCGCGAGCTGGCCCGGCTGCCGGCCGACGCCCCCATGGCCGAGGTGCTGGCCCACCACGCGGTGCAGGCGCATTTCCAGCACGTGCTCGACAAGCTCGCGCTGGACGCCACGGGCAGCGCCAACCGCATCGCGCGCGCCGTGCTCGTGGCCGAGCCGCCCTCCATCGACAAGGGCGAGGTCACGGACAAGGGCTCGATCAACCAGCGCGCCGTGCTCCAGCACCGCGACGCCACCGTGCAGGCCCTGCACGGCGGCACCCTGCCCCACACCATCACACCGCGTTGAGGACTGACACATGAAGATCGAAGCACAAGCCGCACTCGTCACGGGCGGCGCCTCCGGACTGGGCGAGGCCACGGCCCGCGAACTCGCGCGCCTGGGCGCCAGGGTCGCGGTGCTGGACCGCAACATCGAACGCGCCCAGCAGGTCGCGGCCGAGATCGGTGGCACGGCCCATGCCTGCGACATCTGCGACACCGCGAGCGTGCAGGCCGCACTCGATGCGGCCGCCGCAGCGCACGGCCCCGCGCGCATCCTCATGAACGTGGCCGGCATCGGCTCGGCCAAGCGCATCGTGGGCAAGGACGGCCAGGCCGCGCCGCTGGAGGACTTCGCCAAGGTCATCACCGTCAACCTGCTCGGCACCTACAACATCAGCCGGCTGTTCGCGGCGCGCTGCGCCAAGCTCGCGCCACTCGACAACGGCGAGCGCGGCGTGATGATGTTCACCGCGTCCGTCGCGGCCTTCGACGGCCAGGTCGGCCAGCAGGCCTACAGCGCGTCCAAGGGCGGCCTGGTCGGCATGACGCTGCCGATGGCGCGCGACCTCGCGCAGCACGGGATCCGCGTCTGCACGGTGGCGCCCGGCATCTTCGCCACGCCGCTGCTGCTGGAGTTGCCAGAGCCCGTGCAGGCTTCGCTGGCAGCCGCCATCCCGTTCCCGCCGCGCCTGGGCAAGCCTTCGGAATTCGCCGAGCTGGCCTGCCACATCGTCACCAACGGCCACCTGAACGGCGAGGTCATCCGTCTGGATGGCGCGCTGCGCATGGCCCCACGCTGATCCACCCCCGAGGAGACAACACCATGCAAGACCGTCGCCGCTTCCTGCAAGCCCTCTCCAGCGCCGCCGCCCTCGGCGCGCTCTCGCCGCTCGCCGCGCTGGCCCAGGCGCTCGACCAGGTCAAGATCATGTACGGCTTTCCGGCCGGCAGCGCGGGCGACAGCGTGGCCCGGCGCGTGGCCGAGAAGCTGGGCGGCACGCCCTACAGCAAGAACCCGGGCTACGTGGAGAACAAGCCCGGCGCGGGCGGCCGCATCGCCGTGGAGTCGCTCAAGGCCGC
>DATKFT010001050.1:0-3942 GCA_035544335.1 Pseudorhodoferax sp. | reverse complement strand
CTCTCGTCGGACGGTGCGGTGCCTCGTACCACAGCGCGAAGAGCAGGGCGCCCTTGAGCAAGAAGCGATCTGCATGCGCAGACACGCTGACGCGCGCCAGCAGGCGCTCCATGGCGAATCGGTTGAGCAGCAGGTTGTAGTCGTCGCCCCGTTGCTTGGCGAGCGTCAGCAGCCGCGCCAAGACCGAGGCGGAAAGGTTTGCGGTCAATGTGTCACCGCCTCCAAGTAGGGCTGCATGACGCGTTCCACGCGGTTGATCCTGGCGAAATGCATGAGCTCGGCCATGGTGACCTTGCGGGTGTGCCAGGCATCCTTCAGCGACTCCAGCGCCACGTCCAGACCGACCTTGTTGCGGAACTTGAAGCAGTCGGTCACCGTCTTCGCTACGCTGTAGACCCGGATGGGCGCGCCATGCGTCGTCACAGTCTGGATACCGTCGCTGTACGCTGCGCCTCCCATGCGTGCGACGCGCAGCGGTGGGTAGCCCAAGTCTGGAGTGTGCGTCGACGCGGGCAGCGCCACCCACACTTCGTGTGGCAACTGCGTGCCGACCTCATGGAACTGCAGGGCGCTCAGCAGGCAGATCACGGCCCTCGGCACCCGTTGGCAGACCTCCATCAGCGTCTGGTGCTCGGTGACTTCGGCGTTGGGCAGACCATAGAGTCCACGGCCCAGCCGGTGCAGCCTGCCGGCTTGGTGCAGCCGGATCAGTAGCTGTGGCGACCAGCCGCGTTCGCGCACATCGATCGCCCGAAGCACATGCCGCTGCCTGGCCAACTCCAGGATGTGGTCCGACTGGTTCATGGCAGAGAGTTTAATATAGACACTACTTACTGACTTTTAGTGTCTACTTGAAACTTACTTCACTGGCTGGCAAGCAGCGGCTTCCTGCGGTTGGCCACAGGCATCGGGAAGCGAGGGGGCCTTGCACCAAGCATCCGCCAAACGACGCATCCTTAACTTTACATAACACATATCGTCTAACTTGGCCGTGTAGCGGCTAAGTAGTAATGTCGTGTTTTGACCAAGTAGAGATGTCGCAACGTTGAGCCGTCCAGGTCCTGGATCTGACGTGCGGCGATGGCTCAAACGACAGCCACTATCACGATGTCAATGCGCGAAGCCGACCGTTTGAAGACCGTGCAGGCCGTCATCGACCGCATGCCTCGCGTGGGTCAGGCAGCACAACGACTGGGCATAAGTCTGCGCCAGTTCGAGCGGCTCGTGCAGCGGTACCGCAGCGAAGGCGCCGACGGCCTCGTGCCACAGTTCTACGCGGCGAGACTGGCAACCCGCATGATGCAGCCGGCCTGCCATACGACGCCCTCCGTGCGAGCGCCGAGCTTGGGCTGCATGTACAGCGGAGGCCGACAGGTCCAGCACCTGAATCTGGGCATAGCCATCGGTCACAAGCCCGTCCACCGGCGCGGACGCTCTGCATCCCACGTCGACAATCGCGGCGTGCAACGCCACGCCGGTGGTTCGGATCAGATTAGAGGGACCGCCCGGCCTTCGGCTGGAACCAGCTCATGATTGCAGGGCTTTCGGTCCCGCTCCAGTTCATTCCCAGCAGTCCCCTCGGCACCGCCTCAGCTGGTGGCCTCATGCTGCCCGCGCGCGATGTAGACCGCCTTGCCCGCCGTGTCGAAACCCGACGGCGCGAACTGATCGATGGCCACGCGCGAATGGCGGATCGAATCAAACTGCCACGTGAACTGCTTCCCCTTGTTCACGAAGGTCACCGTTTCTCCGCACACGATGTTGATCGGCTTGGCGTCGGCAAGGTCGACGACGCGGTGGTACCGCGCCGCAGGAGCCTGGCTGCCGTAGTAGGACTCGCCAGTCGGGAAGGTCTTGGCACCGGCGGAGGTCGTTGCCAAAAGGCCGGCCATCGCGGCCAGGCAGAGTTGCTTGTTCATGTCGCTCGCTCCAGAGAGTTGAGGTGCCCATCGGCACCATGGAACCACATCGATTCCATGCGCTGACTTTAGAAATCCAACTTGCGCGAACGATGGCTGATCGCTGACGAGTTCGTCATGGCCATGTCGGTTGTGGCGCAGGTGATCCGCACCGGGGCAATCGCTGCCAGCCCCATTTCCCGCAACGCCGGGTGCGCCAACCGCCCCTTACCCCGAAAGGGCGTACGTCCACTGTGGAATTTTCCCACCCGACATCGGATCGTGTGTTGCATTTTTGACGCGTGCCGAAGATGACAGTGGCGCGGCTGTTGCGCGGGGTCTGAACTCATCGCCTAAGTGCCTGCGCCCACTGCACATTCTCCACGGCCGAGCAACGATGGGCCGCGGTCAAAGCCCCCGCTCAGATGACATGAAAAGCATCGCAAAGGTCATCTACGTGTCATCTTCAAGTTAGAAACTCCGTGCACTTGGTGCACTGACTCGCCAGGTTCGTTGTCGACCCCGTTCTGTCACAGACGCTGGGTCCAATCCTTCATGGCTCCTCACCCGAGGTGCTGGTTCCGGCCCGCCGCCGTTCGCGGCACGGCCCTCAGGAACCCAGCCTTTCCGTCACGAAGCAACGAACCTGCATGAAACACATTCTTCTCGCTATTGCGGCATTGACCGGCGCTGCGGGCGCGTCGGCACAAAGCAGCGTCACCCTGTTCGGGGTTCTGGATGCCTCCATCACACGGTTGTCCAGCGACACTGCCAACGTCACCGGCATGTCCAACGGTGAGCTGTCCAGCAGCCGCCTCGGCTTTCGTGGCACCGAGGATCTCGGTGGCGGACTGAAGGCCGGCTTCTGGTTGGAAGGCTCCGTCGGGGTCGACAACGGTGGCGCCAGTTACCGCTTCGACCGCCGTTCCACCGTGAGCTTGATGGGCAACTTCGGCGAGGTCCGACTGGGCCGCGACAAGCTGGCCTCCTATCTCAACATCGAAGCCTTCGATCCATTCGGTGACATCGGTGTGGCCGGCAACGGCCTGAACAACATGCTCGGGAGTGCCACGGGTGCCGAAGGCACAGCCGAGGGCAGCCATCCCAAGCGTTCGAGCAACATCATCTCGTACGTCAGCCCGAACTTGGGTGGCTTTCACGGACAGCTCCAGTACTCGTTCGGCGAGCGTCCTAGCAACCAAGGCAACAGCGATCGCGGCAAGGCGGTGACCGGTCGCGTCGGCTACCAGGCCGGCAAGCTGGACGTGGCCTTGGGGTACGGCCAGATGAGCGGTGGCACCGACACGATCAAGCAGACCTACAAGGCCTACAACTTCGGCGCTTCGTACGACTTCGGCATGGTCAAGCCGATGCTGTTGTTGGCCAGCGAACGCGGAGCAGGCCGTCGCGTCGACGCTTTCACCCTCGGCGCGATCGCTCCCGTCGGCACCGCAGGCGAGATCCGCGTGGCATTCACCCAATTCAAGAACAAGACCGTCGACAACGCCGACGCCTACAAGCTCGCTGCCGGCTACGTGCACAAGCTGTCCAAGCGCACCGCCCTTTACGGCATGGTCGCGCGCATCAACAACGACGACAACGCCACGCGCGGCTTCGCGACGTCGTCGTCCGCGTTGGCGACCTCGATCTCGGCCGGAGACACCGCAACCGGCTACTCGATCGGCTTGCGTCATAGCTTCTGAAGCGGCTACCGCCGCGTGGTTCTGGTCTACCACGCGGGGGTCTTCTTCCCTTTTTCGTTGACCTGAGTGGGATTTGCCCTGGTTCGCAAGCGCCAGGGCCTTTTTTTCGCGCGCGGGAGATGCTGTACCGCGACCACCTGAGATCGCTGGGTCTTGATCCCGCGATGACGACATACCTGGAGGATCTATGAAGATGAAGCTACGTTACCCAGCGCTGCTGGGTGTCTGTCTCGCCCTCGTTGCTTGCGGCGGAGATGACAACAAGTCCACCGGCGCCAAACCTCCGCCGACGGCGGCAACTCCCACCAAGAACGTGATCTTCTTCGTTGGCGACGGCATGG
>DATKFT010001049.1:0-6672 GCA_035544335.1 Pseudorhodoferax sp. | reverse complement strand
GCCTGCGCGCGCTCGGGCGCGCGCACATGCGGCCCGCGGGCCTGCGGGCCGACCGCGCGGGCGCACCGCTGCCGGTCGACGACCCCTTCTTCGTCCGCATGCTGGCCGAAGGCTTCGGCCGCACGCGCTGGCGCCCCGCCGGCAGCGCGGCCGGCAACGATGCGCCCGCGCCGAACAAGGCCGCATCGGCCGTCACGCAGGTGCTGCTGGCCGAGGAAGGCGCCTACTGGGACCGCGGCATCGGCGTGGCCATGCCGGGCCCGGGCCTGGGCGAGCCGCCCATCCTGGCCATGGGCACGCCCGAACAGCAGCAGCGCTTTCTGGCGCCGTTCGTGGCACCGGCCCGGCCGATCTGGGGCGCCTTTGCGATGACCGAGCCCTCGGGCGGTTCGGACGTGGCCAACATCAAGACACGCGCGCGCCGCGAGGGCGACGACTGGGTGCTGGACGGCGCCAAGTCCTTCTCGGGCAACGCGGGCCGGGCCGAATGGACCGTGGTGTTCGCCACGGTCGATCCGGCGCTGGGCCGCGCGGGCCACCGCGCCTTCGTCGTGGAGCGCGGCACCCCCGGATTCGCGGACTTCCGCACCGAGAAGAAGATGGGCTTGAAGGCTTACGAATCCACCTCGTTCTTCCTGACCGGCTGCCGTGTGCCGCATGCCAACCTGCTGGGCGGCGAGGCCTACTACGGCCAGCGTGCGGGCGGTTTCAAGGGCGCGATGAACACCTTCAACGCCGGCCGCCCGGCGATCGCCGGCATGGCGGTCGGCATCGGCCGCGCGGCGCTCGACGAGGCCGCGCAGGCCATGCAGGACGAGGGCCTGTGGTCCGACCAGCGCCTGCGCGACCGGCTGGAGCGCCACCGCCGCAAGCTCAAGGGCGCGCTGCTGCTCGCGCTCAAGGCGGCCTGGCTCGCGGACCGGCGCCAGCCCAACATGCTCGAGGCCTCGGCCGCCAAGGCCGCGGCGCCGCCGGCCGCCTTCGAGGCCACGGCCTTCGCGATGGAGGTGCTGGGCCTGGCCGGCGGGCGCGGCGAGCACCTGGTCGACAAGCTGTTCCGCGACGTCAAGGCACTGGACATCGTCGAGGGCACGGGCCAGATCCAGCGCGTCGTGATGGCGCGCCAGCTGGTCTCTCTTCCGAACTGAGCCGACAGCACCATGCGCGATTCCACGCCCCCAACTTCCTCCACCGCCCCCACCACCTGCGGCCCGCTGCAAGGCATCCGCGTGCTCGACCTCACGGCCGTCGTGCTGGGCCCGCTGGCCACGCTGACGCTGGCCGACTACGGCGCCGACGTGATCAAGATCGAGCCGCCCGAGGGCGACATGATGCGCGCCAACGGCATCTCGCAGCACCCGGGCATGAGCTCGATCTTCCTGGCCGTCAACCGCAACAAGCGCTCGGTCGCGCTGGACCTCAAGACACCCGAGGGCCTGGCCGCGCTGCGCGCGCTGATCCCCACCGTCGACGTGCTGGTGCACAACATGCGCGTGGCCGCCATCGAGCGGCTGGGCCTGGGCTACGCGGCCGTGGCCGCGCTGAACCCCGGCATCGTCTACTGCGCGGCCGTGGGCTTCGGCCAGGACGGGCCGCACCGCGACAAGCCGGCCTTCGACGACATCATCCAGGCCGGCTGCGGCCTCGCCAGCCTGGGCGCTGCCGACGGCGAGGCACCCGACTACACGGCCAGCCTGATTGCGGACAAGACGACCGGCCTCGTGGTGGCCAACGCGGTCATGGCCGCGCTGCTGCACAAGAGCCGCAGCGGCCAGGGCCAGTACGTGGAGGTGCCCATGCTGGAGACCATGGCCGCCTTCGTGCTGGCCGAGCACCTGGGCGGGCTGACCTTCCGCGGCTCGCCCATCAAGGCCGGCTACCCGCGGCTGCTCGAAGGCGGCCGCAGGCCTTCGCGCACGCGCGACGGCTGGATCAGCATGCTGCCCTACACCGAGCGCCACTGGGCCGCCTTCTTCCTGGAGGTGGACCGGCCCGACCTGGCCGAGACCTACGGCATCCGCGACCGGCACGCGCGCAACGCCCAGGTGCGCGCGCTGTACGCGCAGCTGCGCGAACTGACGCCGCTGCGCAGCACGGCCGAGTGGATGGACCTGTGCGAGCGGCTGGACATCCCGGCCACGCCGATCTACACGCTGGACGAGCTGCCCGCGCACCCGCAGCTGCAGGCCGTGGGCCTGTTCGAGGATGCCGAGCACCCCACCGAAGGGCCGATCCGCCAGCTGCGCCCGACCACGCGCTTCACAGCCACGCCCACACGCGTGTACCGCCAGGCGCCCACCATCGGCCAGCACACGGCCGAGGTGCTGCGCGAGGCGGGCCTGGCGCCCGCAGCCATCGCCGCGCTGACCCGGGGGGACGCAGTGAGCGCCGCGCCGGGCCGCCCCCAGCAAGCCCGCTCCCCGGCGGAGGGGCTGGCCGCAGACCGAAGGAGGCACCCGTGAACTTCGAACTGGACGAGGAGCACCGCGTGCTCAAGGACCTCGTGGCGCGCTTCGTGCGCGAATCCCTGCTGCCGCTGGAGCCGGCCGTGCTCGCGCGCGAGGCGGCCGGTGGCGGACTGCAGCTGCGGCCCGAGGAGCACCACGCGCTCGACGAGAAATCGCGCGCGCTGGGCCTGTGGGGGCTGGACGCGCCGGCCCAGATGGGCGGCTACGACCTGCCCGTGACGGCCATGGTCGGCGTCAACGAGGAGCTGGGCCGCACCATCACACCCTACGACCTGCCGCCGGATTCGCCCAACCTGCGCATGCTGCTGCAGACCGCCGACGCGGCCCAGCGCGAACGCTACCTGGCGCCCTATGCGCGTGGCGAGACGGTCTCGGCGATCGCCATCTCCGAGCCCGGTGCCGGCGCCGACCCGGCCGGCATGGCCACGCGCGCCGTGCGCGACGGCGACCACTGGGTGCTGAACGGCCGCAAGATCTGGATCAGCCGGGCCGCGCACGCGGACTGGACCATCGTGATGGCCGTGACCGACAAGGCCCGCGGCGCGCGCGGCGGCATCTCGGCCTTCCTCGTGGACAAGGGCACACCCGGCCTGCACATCGAGCGGCGCATCCCCATGCTGGGCGGCGTGTCGACCTACGAGATCCGGCTGGAGGACTGCCGCGTGCCGGCCAGCCAGCTGCTGGGCACCGAGGGCGGCGGTTTCGCGCCCATGCAGGCCCGGCTGTCGAGCCGGCGCGTGCAGATGGCGGCCTGGTGCATCGGCCGGGCCCAGCGCGCGCTCGACATGGTCTGTGAATATGCGCCGCAACGCCGCACCTTCGGCGCGGCGCTGGCCGAGCGGCAAAGCCTGCAGTGGGGCGTGGCCGATGCCGCCACGCGCATCCACGCCTGCCGGCTCATGACCTACGAGGCGGCCGCGCGCATCGACCGCGGCGACGCGGCGCGGGCCCAGGTCTCCATGATCAAGGTCTACGCCACCGAGATGGCCTGGGACGTGATCGACATGGCCATGCAGGCCTTCGGCGCGATGGGCATGACCAAGGAGATGCCGCTGCAGCAGATGGCCAACGAGACCCGGCTCATGCGCATCTACGAAGGTCCCAGCGAAGTGCACCGCTGGGTCGTTGCCCGCGAGCTGCTCGGTGGCCAGCTGCGCTAGCATGGCCGCCGTTTGGCTGGACGACCGCGTCGAGATGCCGACAGTGGACAACAACGGGGCAACAGGCATGGAGCAATCGGTCATCAAGACGGCGGGGCGTGTGTTCGAGGTTCTGGAGTACCTGCGCGAGGTGCGCCGGCCCGTGACGGTGCGCGAGATCTCCGAGAAGCTGGCCTACCCGCTGTCCAGCGCCCAGGTGCTGCTCAAGAGCATCGCCACGCTGGGCTACCTGCGCTATGACTCCTCGCTGCGCGCCTACCTGGCCTCGCCGCGCCTGGCCTCGATCGGCGACTGGGTCATGGACAGCATGTTCCAGGGCGGCCGCGTGCTGCAGGCCCTGCCCGAGATCGCCCACCAGAGCGGCTTCACGGCCATCCTGGGCGTGGAGAACGACATCTACGCGCAGTACGTGCATGTGTTCCTGGGCGGGCGGCCCGTGCAGTTCAACGTGCAGCCCGGCACGCGCCGGCTGCTGTGCATGTCGGGCATGGGCTGGGCCTTGCTGGCCGCCGGCAGCGACGAACACCTGGCGCGCGCAGTGCACCGCAGCAACCTGCGGCTGCAGGCCGGCGGCCAGGCCGTGGACGCCGACTTCGTGCGCGCACGCGTACAGGAGGTGCGCCGCCAGGGCTACTCGTTCTCCAAGGGCGTGGTCACCGAGGGCATCGGCATCGTCGCCGTGGCAGCGCCCGCTGGCCCGGCCGGGGCCAGCTTTGCGGTCGGCGTGGGCGGGCTCATCACGCAGCTCGAACGCGCGGTCGACGAGGTCGTGCCGCAGCTGCGCGCACTGCTGCAGGGCGCCCAGCATGGCTGAGCCCGCCATCCCCGGTTCGCCCTCCTCGGTCTCCAGCGCCCCCACCGCGCTGCTGGCGCCCGACCTGCTGCGCGGCAAGCGCGTGCTGGTCACGGGCGGGGGCAGCGGCCTGGGCCTGGCCATGGCCACGCGCTTCGCACAGCTGGGCGCCACGCCCGTGCTGTGCGGGCGGGGCCAGGAGGTCCTCGTCGCGGCCGCGGCCGGCCTGGCCATGCCGGCCGAGGTCGAGGTCTGCGACCTGCGCGATGCCGACCAGGTCGAGCGCATGTTCGAGCGCATCTGGCAGCGCGGCCCGCTGGACGTGCTGGTCAACAACGCGGCCGCGACCTTCATCGCGCAGACCGAGCGGCTGTCGGCCCGCGCGCTGGACGCCATCCTGGGCCCCACGCTGCACGGCGCGGCCTACTGCACGCTGGCCGCGGGCCGGCGCTGGATCGACGCGGGCCGGCGCGGCTGCGTGCTGAGCATCCTGTCGACCTCGGTGCGCACGGGCCGGGCCTTCACGGTGCCTTCGGCCATGGCCAAGTCGGGCCTGCAAGCCATGACGCGCAGCCTCGCCGTCGAATGGGGACCGCGCGGCATCCGGCTCGTGGCGATCGCACCCGGCTCGTTCCCGACCGAGGCCACGCAGCGCCAGCTGATGCCGCAGGCGCGTCGGAACGGCGCCGATGTCGCGCGGCGCGTGCCCTTGGGCCGCCACGGCCAGCCGGCCGAACTGGCCGAACTCGCGGCCTTCCTCATCTCCGACGGCGCGCTCTACATCAACGGCGAGACCGTGGCGATCGACGGCGGCGCCCACCTGCGCAGCTCGGGCGCCGAAGACCTGCTGGACTGGGACGAGGCCCGGTGGGAAGAACACCGTCGCCAGCGCCCTTGATCCACGGCTTGACCCACGGTTGCTCCGTGCCCTTCAGGAACTTCTTCCCATGACCACCCTGCCCCAGTTCGACGACATCGCCGTGCACCTCCAAGCCCATGTGGCCACCGTCGAGATGCGCCGGCCGCCGCACAACTTCTTCGACGCGGCACTCATCAGCGGCCTGGCCGATACCTTCGAGGCGCTGGAAGCCGACCCGGCCTGCCGCGCCATCGTGCTGTGCGCCGAAGGCAGCGCGTTCTGCGCGGGCGCCAACTTCAGCCGCGATGACGACGCGGCCGTGCACCGGAGCCCGCGCGCGGTGAACCCGCTCTACCACGAGGCGCTGCGCCTGTTCGCCTGCGCCAAGCCCGTGGTCGCCGCCGTGCAGGGGCCGGCCATCGGTGGCGGTCTGGGCCTGGCGCTGGTGGCGGACTTCCGCGTCAGCTGCGCCGAGGCCCGCTTCTCGGCCAACTTCAACCGGCTCGGCTTCCATCCGGGCTTCGGCCTGTCGGTCACGCTGCCGCGCCTGGTCGGCCCGCAGCAGGCGGCCTTGCTGTTCTACACGGGGCGGCGCATCGGTGGCGCCGATGCGCAGGCCATGGGGCTGGTCGATGTGCTGGTGGCGCAGGACCGCGTGCGCGCCGAGGCCCAGCAGCTGGCGGCCGAGATCGCCGGCTCGGCGCCGCTGGCGGTGGTCTCCACACGCAAGACGCTGCGCACGGGCCTGGTCGAGGCGATCCGCCAGGCGGTGGCCGTCGAGAGCTGCGAGCAAAACCGTCAGTTCGCGACCGCGGATTTCAAGGAAGGCGTGGCGGCCATGGCCGCGCGGCGCGTACCGGTGTTCACGGGGCGCTAGCCGCCGCGGCCAGCCCCGGCCGCGCGCCGGCCTGGCGTGCAGTCGCTGCGCTGCCCATGGAAGCCGCCACGATGAGCCCGATCGCCAGCCACTGCGGCGCGCTGAGCCGTTCGTCGAGCAGACCCAGCGCCAGCACGGCCGCCACCGCGGGCTCCATGCTGATCATGATGCCGAAGGCCTGCTTGGGCAGGCGCTGCAAGGCCAGCATCTCCAGCGAGATCGGGATCGCGCTGGACAGGATGGCCACGCCCAGGCCGATGGCCAGCACCGGCCAGGACAGCAGCGCCGCCCCCGCGTGCGCCACGCCCACGGGCAGGACCACGAGCGCGGCCACCGCCAGGCCCAGCGAGACCGACAGGCCCGCGGGCACATGGGCCACGCGCTTGCCGAACACGATGTAGGTGCCCCAGCACACGGCGGCCAGCAGCGCGAAGCCCACGCCCACGGGGTCCAGCGTGCCGGCCGACTGCCCGAGCGACGGCCCGATCGGCAGCAGCAGCGCGAGGCCCGCGACG
>DATKFT010001048.1:0-6582 GCA_035544335.1 Pseudorhodoferax sp. | reverse complement strand
AGCGCCGGAGCAGCGACCATGAGCACCGCCGGGCCGCCCCCCGGTGCTCGTTACCGCAGCGCGCAGCGCGAAGGTTCTCCCGTGCGCCGCGCGGCCCTGGCCGCCCTGCTGCGCGCGCTGCGCCCTTCGCTCGAGGCCGCGCTGATCCTGGCCGTGGGCATGGGCGTCAGCCGCTTCGCGTTCACGGCCGTCTATCCCCAGATGGTGCGCGAAGGGCTGCTGAGCCTGCCGCACGCAGGCCTGGCGGCCTCGGCCAACTATGGTGGCTACCTGCTCGGCGCGCTGGCGGCCATGCGGGCGCGGCCGCAGCACGCGCTGCGGGTATGCCTGGCTTCTGCGGCCGGCTCCATCGCCTGCCTGGCCGCGCTGGGGCTGCTCGAGAACGCGGCGGGCATCATCGCCGTGCGTGCGCTGGCCGGCGCATTCAGCGCGCTGGCCATGGTGGCCGCGGCGCTGTGGCTGTTCGAGCACCGCCGGCAGCTGCATGGCGCGCCCGTGCTGTTCGGCGGCGTGGGCCTGGGCATCGCGCTGTCTTCGGAGCTGCTCGTGCTCGCGCAGGCGATGCAGCTGCACAGCCATGGCCTGTGGCTGGTGCTCGCGCTGGCCTGCACGCTGCTGTCGCTGGCCGCCGTGCCGGGCATGGCGCGGGGCGGGGTGGCCGCGCCCACCACGGATGCCGGCCCGGCGCAGGCCCCGGCTGCTGGCCAGGCCCAGGCGGTGCAGGCCACGCCACTGCTGGCGGTCTACGGCATGGCGGGATTCGGCTACATCATCACGGCCACCTACCTGCCGCTGCTCGTGCAGCAGGCGCTGCCGGCGCTCGCGCCGGCCCATGTCTGGGCGCTGTTCGGCCTGGGCGCCATCCCCTCGTGCTTCTTGTGGCACCGGCTGCATGCGCGGCTGGGCACGCGCGGCGCGCTGGCCGCCAACCTGGCCGTGCAGGCGCTGGGCGTGGCCATGCCGCTGCTGAGCGCCTCGCCGCTGGGCTATCTGCTGAGCGCCGTGCTCGTGGGCGCCACCTTCATGGGCACCGTCACGATCGCGTTGCCGGCCGCGCGCCTGGCCGGCGCGGCCACGGGCCGCCCGCTCGTGGCGCGCATGACCGTGGTCTACAGCCTGGGCCAGATCGCCGGCCCGCTGGCCGCCAGTGCGCTCTACGCGCAAAGCCACAGCTTCTCGGGCGCGCTGGCCGCGGCCACGGCGGTGCTCGTCGCGGCCGCCGCGCTGAGCCGCACGCTGCTGTGAGACGGGGGCGCGCCGGTCTCAGCCCGCGCGCCAGCGCAGCGCCTCGATCACGGCCTGCATCGCGGGCGCGGTGCGGCGCGCCGCGTAGTACAGGTGGTAGCCCTCGTACCGGGCCGCGTAGCCGTCCAGCACCGTGTGCAGATGGCCCTGGGCCAGCACCGGTTCCAGCATGCTGCGCGGCAGCCAGACCAGCCCATGGCCTGCGCAGGCGGCCTCGATCAGCGTGCGCGGCTGGTTGCACACGAGCCGCCCCGTCGGCTTGACGCTGATGGTCTTGCCCTGCCCGGCCTGGAACTCCCAGGCCAGCAGGTTGTCGTGCGTGGGCAGACGGAAGGCCAGGCAGGCGTGCGCGCCCAGTTCGTCGGGCTGCTGCGGCGTGCCGCAGCGGGCCAGGTAGTCCGGGCTGCCGGCCACGGCCATCACGAGGTCCGGGCCGATCCGCGCGGCGATCATGTCCTGCGCGAGGTCCAGCCCCAGCCGCACGCCGATGTCGTAGCGCGCGGCCACGATGTCGGTGAAGCGGTCCTCGCTGTGGATCTCCACGCGCAGGCCCGGGTGCTCCTGCAGCAGCGGCGACAGCCGCGGCCAGAGCAGCGTGTGCACGGCATGGTCGGGCGCGTTGATGCGCACGGTGCCCGCGATGGCGCCGGCTGGCGCGACCAGTGCGTCCAGCGCCTGCGTGATGTCCTGCAGCCGCGGGGCCACGGTCTGGTACAGGCGCTCGCCGGCCTCGGTGGGCGCCACGCTGCGCGTGGAGCGGTGCAGCAGCGTGAGGCCCAGGCGCTTCTCGAGCTGGCGCAGGCCATGGCTCAGCGCCGAGGGCGTCACACCGAGCTGGGCCGCCGCGCGCGTGAAGCTGCCTTCGCGCACCACGGCCGCGAACGCGGCCAGTTCGTTGAAATTGGTCATGCAGCGGTCGATTCTTGAATGGGGCTCACAAGGCCTTCACACGGCGGACGGCTACCCGGATTCTCTGTGCGTTCCTAGACTTTCCGGCATCGTCTTCGAACGCTTTCACAAGGACTTGCGCATGTCGATCGGCAACAAGAAATGGTTCATCACGGGCGCCTCGGGCGGCCTCGGATGGGAACTCGCGCGCCAGGTGCTGGCCGCCGGCCACACCGTGGTGGCCGCCGTGCGCCGGCCCGAAACGCTGGCCGGCCTGCGCGCGCAGCACGGCGAGCGGCTCGTGGCCGAGACGCTGGACCTCACCGACATCCCGGCCATCCAGGCCGTGGCGGCCCGCCACCCCGATGTGGACTTCGTGGTCAACAACGCGGGCGGCGCCGTGATCGGCGCGATGGAGGAACTCAGCGATGCCGACATCCGCCAGCAGCTGGACCTCAACCTCGTGGCCCCGGTCTATGTGACGCGCGCCTTCCTGCCCGCGCTGCGCGCCCGTGGCAGCGGCCGCCTGGTCTACGTGAGCAGCGTGGGCGGCCGCGTGGGCTTTGCCAGCGGCGCGCTGTACCACGCCGCCAAGTTCGGCCTGGAGGGCTTCGCCGAGGCCGTGGCGCAGGAGGTCGCGGGCTTCGGCATCCAGACGCTGATCATCGAGCCGGGCTCGATCAAGACCAATTTCCAGGCCAACATCCGCTGGACCCCCGAGTCCGAGGCCTACCGCGACTCGGCCGTGGGCGCCGTGCGCCGCTACATCGAGGAGATGGGCGCCGAAAACACCGCGGGCGACCCCGTGAAGATGGCCGCCGCGATCTTCGCGCTGGCCCAGCAGCCCGCGCCACCGCTGCGCACGGCCCTGGGCGTGGACGTGTTCGCCACGCTGCAAAAGAGCTATGCCGACAGCCTCGCGGCGCTGCAGGCGCAAAAGGAGCTCGCGCTGTCGGTGGCCATCGAGGGCAAGAGCGGCTTCCTGCCGGCCTGAGCCCCCTGCCCGCCCCCACCAGGACCGCCCCATGCACACCATCGACAAGATCTACATCGACGGCGCCTTCGTCAGCCCCCACGGCCGCGACACGCTGGCGCTGTACAGCCCCGTCACCAACGCGCAGACCGCCACCGTGGTGCTCGGCGATGCGCAGGATGCGCAGCAGGCCATCGCCGCGGCCCGGCGCGCATTCCAGACCTTCTCGCAGACCACGCCGGCCGAGCGCATCGCGCTGCTGGAGCGCATCCACACGGTGTTCAGCGCCCACCAGCAGGCGCTCGTCGACGTGATGGTCGAGGAGTACGGCGGCACCGCGGGCTTTTGCGCCATGATCCTGCAGGCCGGCGTGGACGACTTCCAGCAGATGGCCCGGCTGCTGCGCGACTTCGACTTCACGCCCACCGTCGGCCAATCCACGGTGCGGCTGCAGGGCGTGGGCGTGGTGGGCGTCATCATTCCGTGGAACGCGAGCAACGGCTTCATCTGCACCAAGGTGGCCTCGGCCATCGCTGCGGGCTGCACCACGGTCGTCAAGCCCAGCGAGATGAGCGCGCGCCAGACCCAGCTCGTTGCCGAGCTGTTCCATGCCGCGGGCGTTCCGCCCGGCGTGGTCAACTTCGTCAACGGCACCGGCCCCGTGGTGGGCGCAGAGCTCACGCGCCACCCGGACGTCGCCAAGATCAGCTTCACGGGCTCCACCACCGTGGGCAAGGCCATCGCGCGCGACGCGGCCGACACCATGAAGCGCGTGACGCTGGAGCTGGGCGGCAAGTCGCCCAACATCCTGCTGGACGACGTGGACTTCGCCGACGCCGTGCCCAAGGCGGTCTTTGCGGCCTACCTCAACAGCGGCCAGGCCTGCGCTGCGGCCACCCGGCTGCTGGTGCCGGCCGAGCGGCTGGCCGAGGTCAATGCCATCGTGCAGCGCACGGTGGCCGGCATCCAGGTCGGCCTGCCCCACGAGGCCGACACGGACATCGGCCCCATGGTCAGCCGCAAACAGTATGCGCGCGTGCAGGCGTACATCCGCGCGGGCATCGAGGAAGGGGCCACGCTGCTCACGGGCGGGCTCGGCCAGCCCGCCGGGCTGGAGGCGGGCAACTTCGTTCAGGCCACGGTGTTCACCGACGTGCGCAACAGCATGCGCATCGCGCAGGAGGAGATCTTCGGCCCCGTGCTGGCCATCATCCCCTACCGCGACGAGGCCGATGCGGTGGCGATCGCCAACGACACACCCTACGGGCTCTGTGCCTATGTGAGCTCGGCCGACCGGGCGCGCGCCGTGCGCGTGGCGGCACGGATCGACGCGGGCCGCGTCTGCATCAACAACGTGCTGCACGACCCGCTCGCGCCGTTCGGCGGCTTCAAGCAGTCGGGCATCGGCCGCGAGTACGGCGTGTTCGGCCTGCAGGCCTACCTGGAGCCCAAGGCCCTCATCGGCTAGCCCATGCGGCCCCGCCGCCCCTTGCGCGGGGCGCCAGCCGGATGCCCCCAGGGCCGGCGGTGCGGCTTTTCGGAGCCTGACCCCGGTCAAGAGGACAATGGGCGCATTCCAACTCCCGCGAAGCTTTGTGGATCTGTCGTTTCTCCGTACCCTGGCCGGCAGCAAGTTGCCCCGTCAAGTGCCCATCGGGCCTGCATTCCACCTGGTCGCGGCCTACCAGGCCGCAGGCTACCTGGAACTGGAGGTTCCGCCCCCCATCCGCACGCGCGCGGGCAATGTCATCCAGCCCGACGCGACCGTGCTGCGCCTGACCGACGAAGGCCGGGCCGCGGCCTTGGCAGCGGTGCACGCGGACTGACGCGCCGCCGGGCCGGCGGCGGCCCTGGCGCGGCCCCGCGCCGCTCCCGGCCGTTCCGGCCCTTCCAGCCTTCGGCTCTGGCCCGGCGCGCCCCCTACCCGACCGGGTATGCCCCCGGCCCTCGGGCATGCAGGCAGGCACGCGCGTGGGCGCCGGCTAGCGTTGCGCCAAGGTGGGCACGGCCAGCGGCAGCACCTGCTCGCGCGAGAGCGGCGCGATCTGCCGTGCCCCGGGGGCGCGCGGATCGACCCAGGCGATCTCCGCGATCTCGGCCGCCGGCAGCACGGTTGCCGTGACCTGCAGGCGGAAGATCTCGGCCTGCACCGTGTGGCCGGGTTCGTTGGCCGCGGGCGCCGCGAAGCGGCCCAGGTGGACGGGCTCGGACGGCGCGACCACGAGGCCCAGCTCCTCGGCCAGCTCGCGGCACAGCGCGTCCACGGGCGCCTCGCCCGCTTCGATCTTGCCGCCGGGCTGCATGAAGATGTCGGTGCCGCGCTTGCGGACCAGCAGGGCCTGGCCATCGGGACGGGTGATCAGGGCAGCGGCGATGCGGATGACGTTGTCGGAAACCATGGTTCTCGGATAAACAGGCCGCGTCGCGGCAAGCGCGGCATCCTACGTGACGCGCGGCCCGCCGGACCCGCGCGGGCTGGTGCAATACTCCGCCCACCACCGCCCCGCGTGTCCGCCATGAAGCCCCAGACCCAGTTCCGCGTCCGCATCTACCGCGACGACTGCATCGCCATCGGCCCGGGCAAGGTGGAGCTGCTGGAGGGCATCGCCGCAACCGGCAGCATCTCGGCGGCGGCGCGGCGCATGGACATGTCCTACCGCCGCGCCTGGCAGCTCGTGGACCAGATGAACAGCTGCCTGCTCGAGCCCGCCGTGGCGACCGCCAAGGGCGGCCTGCACGGCGGCGGCGCGGCCCTGACGCCGATCGGCGAGAGCATCGTGCAGCACTACCGCGCGATGGAGGCCGCCGCGCACGCGGCCACGGACACGCAGGTCGCGGCGCTGCTGCGCCTGCTCGCGCGCTAGCCGGGGGTCAGCCCGCGTGGCCGGCCGGCTGGTCGTCCACGGACCGGGCGGGCGGCGTGCCGGACGTGCCCGATGCCGTGGCGCCCGGCACCCAGGCAGCGCGCACCGCGTCCAGCGCCTCGGGGCGGCGCGGCGGCGGCGCTGCGAGGATGCTGCCCAGGCTCACGAAGCCGGCCAGGAACTCGGACGGCGCCAGGCCCAGCGCGGCCTGCAGCGGCGCGTCGAAGCAGCGGTCGCCGCTCAGCACGATGGCGCCGAAGCCCAGCTGGTGCGCCGCATTGAGCAGGTTGCCGAGCGCCGCGCCCGCCGCAAGCCACTGCTCGCGCACGGGCACCAGCCCGTCCACGCGCGGCGCGACGACGAAGGCCAGCAGCGCCGGGCTGCGCGTGGCGTGCTCGCGCGCGCGCAGCACGTCGGCCCGCGGCGCCAGCGGATCGCGGCGCAGCTTCTCCGCTTCGAACAGGTCGGCGAGCGGCTCGCGCTGTTCCTCGCTGAACACGATGAAGCGCCAGGGCCGCAGGCCGGCATGGTCGGGCGCGCTGAGCGCAGCGCCGAACATGAGGTCCAGGTCCTGGGCGTCCGGGCCCGGCAGGGCCAGCTGCTTGGGCGACA
>DATKFT010001047.1:0-6636 GCA_035544335.1 Pseudorhodoferax sp. | reverse complement strand
GGCGTCGGCAACTGGCCGAGGCACTCGGCGCGCTGCAGGCCCGCTGCCAGCCGGCGCCCGCCGCCGAACAGAGCCGGGCCGCCCAGATCGAGAGGCTGGAGCAGCAGATCCGCAGACTGCGGGCCGAGCTCGCGCAGGCGGAGGAGGCGCTGCGCAAGCTCACGGGCCCGGCACGCTGAGCGCGCGGCGCGCTGCCAGCCCCCTCACGCGGTGTCGCTCGGCCTCACTCGGCCTCGATCTTCGCGCTCTTGACCACCTGGGCCCAGTTGGCCAGGTCGGCCTTCACGCGCGCGGCCAGCTGCGCCGGGTCCTGGTAGTCGGCCGTCGCGCCCTGCTCCTCGGCCTTCTTCTTGAAGGCTTCGCTCTGCACCACGGCGCGCGTGTCGGCGGCCAGCTTGTCGATCACGGCCTTGGGCGTGGCGGCCGGCGCGAACAGCGCGAACCACGAGGTGGCGTCCACCTTGGGCAGGCCGGCCTCGGCCGTGGTCGGCACCTCGGGCAGGCTCGCGAGCCGCTGCTTGCCCGTGACCGCCAGCACGCGCAGCTTGCCGGCCTGGATGTGCGGCATGAAGGGCGGCGCCGTGCCGAAGGTCAGGTCCACCTGGCCGCCCAGCAGATCCTGCAGCGCCGGGCCCGTGCCCTTGTAGGGCACGTGGACCATCTTGATGCCGCCCTGCTGTTCCAGCAAGGCGCCCGTCACGTGCTGCAGCGAGCCGTTGCCCGAGGAGGCGTAGTTGAGCTTGCCGGGGTTGGCCTTGGCATAGCCGATCAGCTCGGCCAGCGTCTTCACGGGCAGGCCTTCGCGCACCACGATGATCTGCGGCGCCGAGATCACGTTGGCGATCGGCTGGAAGTCGGCCTGCTCCCATTGGTGCACGCGGGTCAGGTGCGGCGAGATCACGTGGTAGCCCGAGTACTGCATGAGCAGCGTGTAGCCGTCGGCCGGCGCACGCTTGACGATGCCGGCCGCGATCGCGCCGTTGCCGCCGCCCTTGTTGTCCACCACCACGGACTGGCCCAGCACCGGGGTCAAGGCCTGGGCCAGCATGCGCGCCGACAGATCGGTCGTGCCGCCCGTCGCCGTGGGAACGACCATGGTGACGGGCCTGTTGGGGTAGCCCTGGGCCAGGGCTGTGCCCGAGAGGGCGGTCAGCGCGGCGAGCGCGCCAGCGGCTAGAAAAGATCGGCGAATACCTTGCATGGGTCCATGTCTCCTGGGTTGTGAAACGTCAATCCACCTGCGCGCCGGTTTCCTTGACCACGCGCGCCCACTTGGGCAGGTCGGACTGCACGAGCGCGGCGAGCTGCTGGGCCGAGCCCTTGAACGGCTCGCAGCCCACGCCGGCCAGCTTGTCGACCGTCTCCTTGTGCTCCAGCGCCGCGGCCACGGCGGCCTGCAGCCGCGCGACGATGGGCGCGGGCGTGCCGGCCGGCGCGAACATCGCGTACCAGGGCGCCTGGCCGAAGCCCTTGAGCGTCTCGCCGATGGTGGGCACCTCGGGCAGCGCGGCCACGCGCTTCTCGTTGACCACGCCCAGCACCTTGAGCTTGCCGCTCTTCACGAGGCCGATCACCGAGGGCAGGCTTTGCACGGAGAGCGGCACCTGGCCGCCGGCCACATCGGCCGCCGCCGCGGCCGAGCCCTTGTAGGGCACGTGCTGGAGCTGGATGCCGGCGGCCTTTTGCAGCATCTCGCCGATCAGGTGGTTCAGCGTGCCGTTGCCGGCCGAGGCGATGCTGTACTTGCCCGGCGCGGCCTTGGCCAGCGCGATGAGCTCGGCCACGTTGTTGGCCGGGAAGGCGGGATTGGCCACCAGCGTGTAGCCGGCCGTGGCGATGGGCGCCACGGGCGTGAAGTCCTTGACGGGGTCGAAGCCCGGGCTCTTGTAGAGCGCCGGGCCGATCACGTGCGCGCTGTCGGCCGTGACCAGCAAGGTGTAGCCGTCGGGCTTGGCCCGTGCGGTGTTGGCCGTGGCCAGCGTGCCGCCGGCACCGGGCTTGTTGTCCACCACCACGCTCTGGCCCAGCTGCTCGGACAGGCGCTGGGCCAGCACGCGCGCGATGGCGTCGTTGGCGCCACCGGCCGCCTGCGGCACGATCAGTGTGATGGGCTTGCTCGGGTAGGCGTCCTGTGCGTGTGCGCCCAGGGCGCAGGCGGCCAGGGCCGCCAGCAGCACGCGGCGCGTGGGCGATGGATGCGGCATGTGTCTGTCTCCTCTTGTTGTCGAAAGTTGTCGAAATCTGTTCAGGCCCGCGCCAGTGCGCGTGCGCGCGTCGCCTCGAAGTCCGCTGGCACCGGGTGCAGGTCCAGCCGGCGGCCGGCCTTGACGATCTGGCCCGGCAGCTCGTGGCCGATCAGCGCGGGCAGGCGCTGGGCCGCGGCGATCAGCTGCGCCAGGTCCACGCCCGTGTCGTAGCCCATGAGCTGCAGCGCGTGCACGATCTCCTCGCTGCAGACATTGCCCGAGGCGCCGGGCGCGTAAGGGCAGCCGCCCAGGCCGCCCAGCGAGGTGTCGTAGCAGTCCACGCCGGCCGCGATGCCGGCCAGCACATTGGCCAGGCCCATGCCGCGCGTGTTGTGGAAGTGCAGCGTGAACAGCACGCCGGGCCAGCGCGCGCGCGCGGCCGCCGCGAGCGGCTGCACCTGCGAGGGGTAGGCCATGCCCGTGGTGTCGCACAGCGTGATGCCGGCCACGCCGAGGTCGGCGAAGCGCTGCACCCAGCCGAACACGGCCTCGAGCGCCACATCGCCCTCCATCGGGCAGCCGAACACGCAGGACAGCGAGACATTGACCGGCACCCCCGCGGCCTGTGCCGTGGCGATGACCTGGGCCAGCGCCGCGAAGGACTGCTCCTGCGTCATGCGCAGGTTGGCCAGGTTGTGCGTGGCGCTGGCCGACATGACGAGGTTCAGCTCGTCGGTGCGGGCCTCGATGGCGCGCTCGGCCCCGCGCACATTGGGCACCAGCGCGGTGTAGACCACGCCGGGCGTGCGCGCGATCTCGCGCATCACGATCTCGGCATCGCGCAGCGCGGGGATGGCGCTGGGCGAGACGAAGGACGTGACCTCGATCTTGGACAGGCCCGCCGCCGACAGCGCGTCGACGAGCGCGATCTTGTCGGCGGTCGGCACGAAGGCCTGCTCCATCTGCAGGCCGTCGCGCATGCCGACCTCCTGGATGTGGATGCGCCGGCCGGCGCCCTGCCAGATGTCGGTACTCATGCGATCACTCCTTTGGCGCGCAACAGCGCAATCTGTTCGGCCGTCAGGCCGGCCTCGGCCAGCACGGCGTCGGTGTCGTCGCCCAGGTGCGGCGCGCTCGTGCGGATGCGGCCCGGCGTGGCCGAGAGCTTGGGCACGATGCCCGGCACGGTCACGGTGTCGCCGTCGCGCGTGGTCTGCTCCAGCAGCATGTCGCGCGCGCGGTAGTGGGGGTCATCAAAGATGTCGCGCGCGGTGTAGACCTTGCCGGCCGGCACGCGCGCCGCGCCCAGCGCGTCCAGCACCTCCTGCACGGCACGCGCCGCGGTCCAGCCGCCAATGGCCGCATCGATCTCGGCCACGCGTGCCACGCGACCCGCGTTGTCGGCCAGGTCGGGCGCCGTGGCCAGGTCGTCGCGGCCGATGGCGGCCATCAGGCGCTTGAAGATGCTGTCGCCGTTGCCGGCCACGAGCACCCAGCCGTCGGTGCAGGGGTAGGCGTTGCTGGGTGCGATGCCGGGCAGCGCGCTGCCAGCGGCCTCGCGCACGGCACCGAACGCGCTGTACTCGGGAAGCAGGCTCTCCATGCAGTTGAACACGGCCTCGTGCAGCGCCACATCGATGACCTGGCCCTGGCCGCCGTTGACCTTGCGGTGGTACAGCGCGGTCAGCACGCCGATGGCGCCGTGCAGCGCGGCCAGCGTGTCGCCGATGGAGACGCCGCAGCGCACGGGCACCCGGCCGGGCTCGCCGGTCAGGTGGCGCAGCCCGCCCATGGCCTCGCCGACCACGCCGAAGCCGGGCATGTCGCGGTAGGGCCCGGTCTGGCCGTAGCCCGAGATGCGCAGCATGACCAGGCCGGGGTTCAGCCGGTGCAGTTCCCCGGGCGACATGCCCCAGCCTTCCAGCGTGCCGGGGCGGAAGTTCTCGATCAGCACGTCGGCCTCGGCGATCAGCCGGCGCGCGATGTCCTGGCCCTCGGCCTGGCGCAGGTCCAGCGCCAGCGAGCGCTTGTTGCGCGACTGCACCTGCCACCAGACCGAGGTGCCGTGCTGCAGCATGCGCCAGTTGCGCAGCGGGTCGCCGCCGCCGGGCGCCTCGATCTTGACCACGTCGGCGCCGAACTCGGCCAGGGTCTTGCCACAAAAGGGGCCGGCGATCAGCTGCCCCATCTCGACCACGCGCACACCGGCCAGTGCCAGGGGCTTGTCCGTATCCATCGTCTCGTCTCCTGCGTTGCGAATGGCGCGCATCATGCGCCAGGCCACAGCCGGCGCAAAACGCCGATGCGCGAAGCCGCCATCGCAATCCGGCATGGCGGCTACGATCACGGCCCATGAAGCTGGACCCGGTCTCCCTGCGCCTGTTCGTCGCCGTGATGGAGGAAAGCGCCATCGCGCGCGCCGCCGCGCGCGAACACATCGCGCCCTCGGCCGCGAGCCGGCGCCTGGCCGAGCTCGAGCAGCAGCTGCGCGTGGAGCTGTTCGCGCGCAGCAACCGCGGCATGCAGCCCACCGACGCGGCCTGGGCGCTGCTGAACCTCGCGCGCGGTGTGCTGCACGACCTGGACGGCATCGCGCTGCAGATGCGCGAGTACGGCAGCGGCCTGCGCGGCCAGGTGCGGCTCGTGGCCAACATCTCGGCCATCACACAGTTCCTGCCCGGCGAGCTGCAGCGCTTCATGGCGCGCCACCCCGGCGTGCAGGTGCGGCTCGAGGAGCAGATCAGCAGCGCGATCGCGCGCAGCGTGGCCGAGAACGCGGCCGATCTGGGCATCCTCAACGAGGGCGCCTACGGCACGCACCTGCGCCTGCTGCCCTACCGCGAGGACGAACTCGTGCTGGCCGTGCCAGGCGGCCATGCGCTGGCGCGGCGCCGACAGGTGCGGCTGGCCGAGGCCCTGCCCTATGAACTCGTGGCCACGCATCCGGGCAGCGCGATCCACCACCAGCTGCAGCGCGCGGCCGCCGAAGCCGGCCTGCCGCTCAGGCTGCGCATGCAGGTCAGCGGCTACGACGCGCTGTGCCTGATGGTCGCTGCCGGCATGGGCCTGGGCGTGCTGCCGCGCGGCAGCGCGCAGATCTACAAGAGCGCGCTGGCCATCCGGCTCGTGTCGCTCGACGAGCCCTGGGCGCAGCGCCGGCTGATGCTGTGCCTGCGCGCCGACGAGGCGCCCAGCGGCGCGGCGCGGCTGCTGGTCGAGCATCTGCAGGCCGACACGGGAGGGGGGGCATGACCTGGGACATCCTGTGCCGCGTGATCGACAACCACGGCGACCTGGGCGTGTGCTGGCGGCTCGCGGCGGACCTCGCGCAGCGTGGCACGCCGGTCCGCCTGTGGTGCGACGACGCCAGCGCGCTGGACTGGATGGCGCCGCAGGGCCAGGCCGGCGTGCAGGTCCACCCCTGGCCCGATGCGGCGCCGGCCGGCGGCCTGGGCCAGGTCGTCGTCGAGGCCTTCGGCTGCGAGCCGCCCGCGGCCTGGCTGCAGGCCTTTGGCCAGACAGAGCCGCCGCCGGTCTGGGTCAACCTCGAATACCTGTCGGCCGAGCCCTATGTGGCGCGCTGCCACGCCCTGCCCTCGCCGCTGATGGCGGGGCCGGCCGCGGGCCGCACGCGCTGGTTCTACTACCCCGGCTTCACGCCCGCCACGGGCGGGTTGCTGCGCGAGACCGACCTGCTGCAGCGCCAGGCCGCGTTCGACGCGGCCGCCTGGCGCAGCCGGCAGGGTGTGGCGCCGGGCCAGCTGGCCGTGTCGCTGTTCTGCTACGAGCCGCCCGCGCTGGCGGCCTTGCTGCAGCGGCTGGCCGAGGCCGGCGCCGCGCTGCTGGTCACGCCGGGCCGGGCCAGCGCGGCCGTGCGCGCGCTGCCTGCGCCCGCCGGCCTGGACCTGCACTGGCTGCAGGCCCGGCCGCAGCCGGCGTTCGACGAAGTGCTGTGGGCGGCCGACCTGAACTGCGTGCGCGGCGAGGATTCGCTGGTGCGCGCGCTGTGGGCGGGCCAGCCCTTCGTCTGGCAGATCTACCCGCAGCAGGACGGCGCGCACCACGAGAAGCTGCAGGCCTTCCTGGACTGGCTGCAGGCGCCGGCCTCGCTGCGCAGCGTCCACGCCGCCTGGAACGGTCTGGCCGCGCCCGCCCTGCCGCCGCTGAGCCCGGCGCTGCTCGGCGAATGGCGCGCCTGCGTGCAGGCCGCACGCGCGGGCCTGCTCGCCCAGCCCGCTCTCGTGGACCAGTTGCTGCGTTTCGTGGCCGAAAGGCGATAAAATCGCGGGTTTTGCGATCACTCGCAAACTTTCGCCGCAGCCCGACAGAGTTCTGAGAGTTCAGGGTTGCGCCCCGGCGGCCAGACCGTTCCGGGTCACCCAACCTCCATAGAACGCTTATGAAGATCGCTCAAGAAATCCGTGCCGGCAACGTGATCATGCACGGCAAG
>DATKFT010001046.1:0-5227 GCA_035544335.1 Pseudorhodoferax sp. | reverse complement strand
GGCCGGTGGCGCTGGCCGTCTCGAACCTGCGGTTGCGGGCCGGTCCCCTGCGGCTGGACCGGCTCGGCGAATCCATGCCTGTGGAACTGTCGGGCGCCCTGGCTTCGGGCAAGGCCACGCCCGGGCAGCTGTCGCTGCGCGGCCAGCTGGCCCTCGAGCCGCTGGCGCTGCAGGGGCAGCTGGAGCTGCAGAAGCTGCCGCTGCATGCGCTGGAGCCGTATTTCGGCGATGCGCTGAACGTGCAGTTGTCGCGTGCCGACGTCAACTTCAAGGGGCGCCTGCACTACGCTGCCCAGCAGGCCGGCCCGGCCGTGCGCCTGGAGGGCGATCTCGGGGTCGACGATCTGCGCGCCCAGCAGCGCGGTGCGGGACAGGTGCCCGCGGGGCGCGATCTGCTGAGCTGGAACACGCTGCGCCTGGGCGGGCTGGCGCTGAACATGGCGCCGGGCGCCGCGCTCGCGCTCACGGTGCAGAACACCTCGCTCAGCGACTTCTATGCGCGCGTGATCGTCGACGAGACCGGCCGGATCAACCTGCAGGACCTCGCGAAACCAGGGCCTTCCGAGCCGCCCGCTGGCACGGCGACGGCCGCCGCGCCGGCTGCGTCCGCCGGTCCGACGCCCAACATCCGCTTCGGACCGATCCAGCTGCATGGCGGCCGCGTGCAGTTCTCCGATCGCTTCGTCAAGCCCAACTACACGGCCAATCTGAGCGAGCTGGAGGGCGGTCTCAGCGCCTTCGATTCGGCGGGGGCGGCTGGCGCGCAGCCGGCCATGGCCGACCTGTCGCTGCGTGGCCGGGTCGAGGGAACCGCATCGCTGCAGATCGACGGCAAGCTCAACCCGCTGGCCAAGCCGCTGGCGCTGGACATCCGCGCCAAGGTGCGCGACCTGGAGCTGCCGCCGCTGTCGCCGTACTCGGTGAAGTACGCCGGCCACGGCATCGAGCGCGGCAAGCTCAGCGTCGACCTGCACTACGAGGTCTTGCCCAACGGACAGCTCACGGCCACGAACAGCCTGGTGCTGAACCAGCTGACCTTCGGCCAGCCCGTGCCGGGCGCGCCGGCCAGCCTGCCCGTGCGCCTGGCCACGGCCCTGCTGGCGGACCGCAATGGCGTGATCGATCTGAACCTGCCGATCCAGGGCTCGCTGAACGACCCGCAGTTCAGCCTGGGCCCCGTGATCCTCAAGGCCATCGGCAACCTGATCCTCAAGGCCGTGACGGCGCCGTTCAGCCTGCTGGCCAGCGCCTTCGGCGGCGGCGGCGAAGAGCTCAGCCAGGTGGCCTTCGCGCCCGGTTCCCCGGAACTGGGCGAGCAGGCCGAGCAGCAGCTTGACAAGGTGGCGCGGGCGATGAACGACCGTCCCGGTCTGCGCCTGACGGTCATCGGAACGGCCAGTGTGCAGGCCGAGCAGGAGGGCTTGAAGCGCGCGCGCCTGAGCCGCATGGTGCAGGCCGAAAAGCGCCGCGAGATGCTGGCCGCGGGGCAGTCGCTGCCCGCGCGCGGGCCGGGGGCGGCGCCCACGCCCGTCGATGCCGCCGAGTACCCGGCCCTGCTGCGCTCGCTCTACGACCGCACCGAGCTGGCCGACAAGCCCCGCAATGCGCTGGGGGTCGCCAAGGAGCAGTCGGTGCCCGAGATGGAAGCGCTGCTGCTGGCCGACATGAAGATCTCCGACGATGCGATCCGCAACCTCGCCGTGCAGCGCAGCGTGGCCGTGCGCGACCGCCTGGCGGCAAGGCAGGTTCCGCTGGACCGGCTGTTCCTCGGCGCACCCCGCAATGTGGCCTCCGAGCAGGGCTGGACCCCCCGTGCCGAACTGGAACTGGCAAGCCCTTGAAGGCCGCAACTCCTGTGTCTTGGCAAATGCGGCGAAAATAGCGGGCTTGGCGCGCCGGTCGGTGCGCCCATGTTGATCCTGCGGCCGCCCATTTGCCGAGGCGGCCGCTTCTTTTCGCAGAACACCCGTGGTGACAACGACTTCTTCCAAATCCCATGATTCCCAGGCGCTGGACGCGCTGACTGGTGGCGCGTTCTCCGCGCCGACCTCGGGTGAGCGCGCTGCGCGCATCCGCGAGTGGCTGGCCGGCAACCCCGACGCCGAGCTGATCCAGCAGGTGTTCCAGGAACTCAGCGTGCGCGACCGCGGAGCGGCCAAGCCCCTGCGCGAAAAGCTCGACGAAATCAAGCGTGCGCGCGGCCAGGAGGCCATCGCGGCCGAGTGGGCCGCCAAGGCCCAGGCCCTGCTGGAGCTGCCGCGGCTGAACATCGCCGACGCGATGGCCTGGCAGCGCGATGCCGCCAAGGCCGGTGCGCCGCTGTCCAAGGAGCCGCTGGCATCGCTGAAGACCCAGCTGGCCGAGCGCGTGCGCGGCATCGAGGACCTGCAGCACCGCGTGCAGGTGCAGCGCGAGGCCGCCGTGCTGCTGGCCCAGCGCATCGAGGTGCTGTCCACCAAGCCCTGGCAGGACGCCCTGGCCGCGCTGGAGGCGCTCAAGACCGACGTGGCCGCCTGGCAGCAGCAGGCAGAGACGCTGGCGCAGGACAGCAACTGGGCCAGCGTGGACGGCAAGTTCCCGCCGCTGCTGGAGGCCTCCAAGGCCCAGTTGCTGGTGGTTTGGGAGGCTTTCCAGGCCTCGCTGGAGCAGGCCCGGGTGGCCTCCGAGAACGCCGAAGCGCCGCTGCCCCCCGTGCGCGTGTGGGCCGACGCGCTGCGCCTGGCGCGCGGCGAGGTGCTGGAGCCCGTGCAGGCACCGGCCCCGGCGCCCAAGCCGCCGCGGCCCGCCGCCGACCCGGCCGTGCGCGAGCAGGCCGAGGCGCGCGTCAGCGAAGCCCTGGCCAAGCTGCAGCAGGAAGTGGCCGAAGGCCATGGCAAGGCCAGCAGCGCCGCCGCAGCCGCGCTGCGCGCCGTGCTCAAGGACCATGGCCGCCATGTAGGCGACAAGCTGGAGGCCGAGGTCCACACGGCGCTGGTGTCCGCTGGTGAACTCGAAGGCTGGCAGCGCTGGCGCGCCGACCAGCTGCGCGAAGAGCTCGTGATCAAGGCCGAAGGCCTGCTCAAGCGGCCCGAGGGCCATGCACTGGGTGGCCGCAAGATGCAGGACACGCTGCGCCAGATGCGCGAGCAGTGGAAGCAGACCGACCAGGGCGGTGCCGCCAACCATGCGCTGTGGAAGCGCTTCGACGAAGCCTGCAACGCAGCCCACAAGGTGGTCGAGGCCTGGCTGGACAAGCGCAAGACCGAGGCCGCCGAGCACAAGGCCCAGCGCCTGGCCCTGCTCGAAGAGCTCAAGGCCTGGGGCGCGGCCCATGCGGCCAGCACCGACCTCAAGGACCTGTCGCGTGGCCTGCACCAGTTCGAAAACCGCTGGCGCGATGCGGGCCATCTGGGCGAGAAGGTCTTTGCCGAGGTGCAGAACCAGTGGAAGCAGGCGCTGCGCGAAGCCGCCGCGCCACTGGAGCAGGCGCAAAAGGGCAGCGTGGAGCGCCGCCAGGCCCTGATCGAGGAAGCCAAGCAGCTCGGCGCTGCGCCGCAACTGCGCATCGACGCGGTCAAGGCGCTGCAGCAGCGCTGGCAGTCCGAAGCGCAGAGCGTGCCACTGGAGCGCAAGTTCGAGCAGAAGCTCTGGGATGCCTTCCGCAAGCCGCTGGACGAAGCCTTCCAGCGCAAGACGCAGGAACGCGAGAAGTCCGCCGCCGCGCTGAGCGAGGTCGACCGCGCCGTGCTGGACGCCTCGCGTGCGCTGGAGGCGGCCAACGCCTCGGGCGACGCGCAGAAGATCCGCGCTGCCATTGCCGCGCTGGAAGCGGCCACGCGGGGCCAGGCCGCAGCGCAGGCTGCTGCCGCTGCCGCGGCGCCCGCCGAGGCCGCAGCGCCTGCGTCCGCGCCGGCACCGGCACCGGCACCGGATGGGGCTGAAACACCCGCAGCTGAGGCGGCTGGCGCCGACGATGCGGCCGCCGCGGCCGATGCCCCGGCGCCCGCGCCGGCTCCGGCCCCCCGCAAGCCGGTCGTGGCCATGCGTGGCGACGACCGCCCCGGCATGCAGCGTGCGCAGCCTGCACCTGCGATGCGCGGTGGCCGCTTCGGCGACCGCGATGGCGGCCGTGGCCGTCCTGGCGAACAGCGCTTCGATGCGCGCCGCGACGACCGGGGCCCGCGTCCCGAGCGCGGCCCGCGCCTGGGCGACACCGCCTTCCGCGCCCAGCGCGATGCACTCGAACATGCCCAGGCCACGCTGCGCAAGCTGGCGGCCCAGGCCCACGGCGAAGTGCTGACCGGCTTGCTCGGTGCGTGGGAGCAGCGCGCGGCCGACCAGGTGCCGCCGGCCCAGGCGCTTGGCCATGGCGTGACGCCGAGCGTGCGCGGCCAGTGGGTGCAGAGCATCGCGGCGCCCGCCGGCGACGCGAACGCCGCGCGCGAGGCGCTGCTGCGCATGGAGATCGCGGCCGATGCGCCCACGCCGGCCGACCAGGTCTCCGCCCGCCGCATGCTGCAGCTGCAGCTGCTGACGCGCCGCAACGATCCTTCGCCCACCGAGACCTGGGCCCAGGACGCGGCCAAGGTGCTGGCCAGCCCCTACGAGGCCGGCACGGCACGGCGCATGCAGAACGTGCTCAAGGTGCTGCTCAAGCGCTGAGCCGCGTGCCAGTCCCTGCGCCGGCTGCGGCGCAGGCCAGGCCCCCCCGGCGCACGCGTTGCGCGCCTGCGCCGTCTCGTGCGGGGCGCTTTGCGCTCCCCGGGGCCGCCCGGCCACAAAAAAAGCGCCCGAGGGCGCTTTTTTGCTGGCGGGCGCATGGCGCTCAGACGCGCTTGCGGTACTCGCCCGTGCGGGTGTCGATTTCGATGCGGTCGCCTTGCGAGACGAACAGCGGCACCGGCACTTCGAAGCCGGTGGCGATCTTGGCGGGCTTGAGCACCTTGCCCGAGGTGTCGCCCTTGACGGCGGGCTCGGTCCAGGTGATCTCGCGCTCCACGCTGGTCGGCAGTTCCACCGAGATGGCCTTGCCGTCGTAGAACACCACTTCCAGCGGCATGCCGTCTTCCAGGTAGTTCAGTGCGTCGCCCATGTTCTCGGCTTCGACTTCGTACTGGTTGTACTCGGTGTCCATGCAGACATACATCGGGTCGGCGAAGTAGGAGTACGTGCAGTCCTTCTTGTCCAGCACGATCTGGTCCATCTTGTCGTCGGCCTTGAACACCACTTCGGTGCCGAAGTTGGCGAT
>DATKFT010001045.1:0-2426 GCA_035544335.1 Pseudorhodoferax sp. | reverse complement strand
CCGGGACGCTGCCGCCCACGGCTGAAGAGCCCAGGGGCTGACACAAGCCGCACGGTCCCGCAGGCGCGGGGCCGTTTGGCGGCCATTCACACGCAATCTGCAAGCAGGGGGCAGGACATGCCCGTTAAAGGAGTGGGCCAGATGAACGAGCACCTCGATAGCCACGGCACCGTGGACGTGGGGGCACTGTGGGGCGATCCGCTGAAGCTGCCCCAGGCAGCTGCACAGTACGCCACCGATGCCTGGCAGCGCACGCTGCTGTATGCCGACATCCGGCGCCAGCGCGGCAACCAGTACCGCGCCCACCTGGCCGAGGAAGTGCCCAATGTGCTGAGCTTCCAGGCCGAGATCGTGATGTCGGGCCTGGAGCTGCCGCGTCCCGTCAACTACGGGCTGGCACGCATCGCGCCCATGGAGGGCACGGTCATCGACCCGGCCAAGCGCCCCTTCATCGTCGTCGATCCGCGCGCGGGCCACGGCCCTGGCATCGGCGGCTTCAAGCCCGACAGCGAGATCGGCGCCGCCCTCAAGGCCGGCCATCCCTGCTACTTCGTGGGCTTCCTGCCCGACCCCGTGCCCGGCCAGACCGTCGAGGACGTGATGCGCGCCGAGGCCGAATTCGTGCGCAAGGTCGCCGAGCTTCACCCCGAGAGCCGGGGCAAGCCCGCCGTCATCGGCAACTGCCAGGCCGGCTGGCAGATCCTCATGACGGCCGCCGTCTGGCCCGAGCTGTTCGGGCCCATCATCGTGGCCGGTGCGCCGCTGTCGTACTGGGCCGGAGACAACCCCATGCGCTACGGCGGCGGCCTTATGGGCGGCAGCTGGGTGACGGCACTGACCAGCGACCTGGGTGCGGGCCGCTTCGACGGCGCCTGGCTGGTGCAGAACTTCGAGAACCTCAACCCCGCCAACACGCTGTGGGAAAAGCAGTACCAGGTCTATGCCGACGTGGACACCGAGGGGCCGCGCTACCTGGGCTTCGAGAAGTACTGGGGCGGCCATGTCTTCCTCGAAGGCCGCGAGATGCAGTACATCGTGGACAACCTGTTCATCGGCAACCGGCTGGCCACGGCCGAGCTGACCACCTCGGACGGCGTGCGCATCGACCTGCGCAACATCCGCTCGCCCATCGTGGTGTTCTGCTCGCATGGCGACAACATCACGCCGCCGGGCCAGGCCCTGGGCTGGATCACCGACCTGTACCGTGATGACGAGGACATCGCCGCCCACGACCAGACCATCGTCTTCGCCACGCATGACAGCATCGGACACCTGGGCATCTTTGTCTCGGGCGCCGTGGGCCGCAAGGAGCACCGCGAGTTCGCGGCGCACATCGACATAATCGACCTGCTGCCCGCCGGCATCTACCGCGCCGAGATCGCCGACCGCCCCGCCGGCGTGCCGCCGCAGGAGCTGACCGACGCCGCCTACCTGATGAAGATCCGCCGCAGCGACCTGGCCGAGGTGCGCGACATCGTCCGGCCCGACCCCGAAAGCGAGCGCCACTTTGCCGCCGCCGCCCGCGTCTCCGAAATCAACCTCGCCCTGTACCGCAACACCGTGCAGCCCTGGGTGCAGGCACTGTCCACGCCGTTGTCGGCGCGCTGGCTGCAGGCCATGCATCCGCTGCGCGTGGGCTATGAATACTGGTCGGACTCCCACCCGCTGGCCCCTGCCGTGGCCCAGGCCGCCGAGCAGGCGCGCGAGGACCGCCACCCCGTCGAGCCCGACAACCCCTTCCTGAAGGCGCAGCAGGCCATGTCGCAGGCCGTGGTGCATATGCTGGACACCTACCGCGACCAGCGCGACGCCATGCAGGCGCGGCTGTTCCACGCCATCTATGGCTCGCCCCTGGTGCAGGCCCTGGCCGGCCAAAGCCGCCAGGACGACGGCCCGCCGCGCCCGCACCCGGGCGAATCGCCCGAGCACTGCCAGTACATGTGCCAGGAGCTGGCGCGGCTGCACGAAAGCGTGGCCCAGGGCGGGCTGTACGAGGCCGTCATCCGCGCCCTGTTCCATGTGCTGCGTGCACGCGGCGAGGCCGATGAACGCCACTTCCGCCACGCCTGGCGGCTGCTGCAGGACCACCTGGGCGGCGTGCCGCCCGACATGGCGCAGTTCCGCCGCATCGTGCGCCGCCAGGCCCTGCTGATGCAGCGCGAGCCCGACGCCGCCATGGCCGCCATCACCCAGTTGCTGGCCGCCTCGCCGGCGGCCGACATCCGCTGGGGCATGACCACGGTGGACGAGCTGGCCAACCAGGGAGGCAACCTCAGCGATGCCGAGCACCAGCGCCTGCTGCAGGCCATGGCGCATTTCGTGCAGGCGCTGGAGGTGGCGCAGGCCAGGGAGGCCCCCCAGGAAGCGGCCCCACCCGAAGCCCCGGCCGCCAGGCCCACCCCGCGCGCACCGGCCAGCCGCGCGCA
>DATKFT010001044.1:0-2298 GCA_035544335.1 Pseudorhodoferax sp. | reverse complement strand
CCCAGCGGCATGTACGCGCCCCACAGGCCGAGCTTGGCGTCGAGTTCGCCGGGCTCGGCCACGCGGCGGATCAGGCTGGGGCCGGGCGTGACGGCCAGCAGGAAGCCGAAGCCTTCCAGCGCGCGCAGCACCAGCAGGCCTGCCGCGTCCTGCGCGAAGCCGCCCGCGATGCTGGCCACGCCGAGCAGGACCAGTCCGGCCGCCATGCAGCGCTTGAGGCCCAGGCTTTCGCCGGCCAGCCCGACCGCCAGCCCCAGTCCCATGCCGGCCAGCTGCACCAGCGAGAGCAGGAAGCCGGCCTGTACCAGCGAGATCTGCAGGGCCTCGCGCAGCACGGGCAGGGCGGGCGGCAGCTTGCCGATGTGCAGTGCCGCCGACACGCCGGCCAGCACGACCACCAGGGCGAGATCGACGCGGCGCCCGGTGCGGCGCTCACGCATCCGGCAGGCCCAGGCCGTAGAGACGGGCGTAGGCGCCGTCGCGCGCGAGCAACTCGGTGTGCGTGCCGGTCTCCACGATGCGGCCCGCCTCCATGACGACGATGCGGTCGGCATGCTGCACCGTGGACAGCCGGTGCGCGATGACCAGCGTCGTGCGGCCCTGCATGAGCCGCTGCAGCGCGGCCTGCACGGCACGTTCGGACTCCGTGTCCAGCGCCGAGGTGGCCTCGTCCAGGATCAGCACGGGCGCGTCCTTGTACAGCGCGCGCGCGATCGCCAGGCGCTGGCGCTGGCCGCCCGAGAGCTGGGCGGCGTTGTGGCCGACCAGCGTGTCCATGCCCTGGGGCAGTTCGGCCACCAGCTTGTCCAGGTTGGCGTCGGCCAGACAGCGGGCCAGGCGCTCGCGGTCCAGCGGCTGGCCCAGCGCCACGTTGGCCGCGATGCTGTCGTTGAGCATCACCACGTGCTGGCTCACGAGCGCGAACTGGCGCCGCAGCGCGGCCAGGTCCCAGTCCTGCACCGCCTGGCCGTCGAGTTCGACGCGGCCGGCCGTGGGCTCGAGGAAGCGCGGCAGCAGGTTGACCAGCGTGGTCTTGCCCGCGCCTGAAGCGCCGACCAGCGCCACGGTCTCGCCGGCCGCGACCGTGAGGTCCAGCGCATCGAGCGCGGGCTGGCCGGCGTCGGCGAACCGCACGCTCACGCCCGCGAGCCGGATGTCGCCGTGCGCGCGCTGCACGCTGAAGTGGCCGCCTTGCTCGTCCCCGGTCTGCTGCATCATCTCCAGTCCGCGCTCGATCGCGGCCAGGCCGCGCGTGATCGGACTGGCCACCTCGGACAGGTGCTTGATCGGCGAGACCAGCAGCAGCATGGCCGTGATGAAGGCGACGAAGCTGCCCACCGAGGTGCCGCCGTCGGAACTTTGCGCCAGTGCGATGGCGATCACGGCCGACATGGCCACCGCCACCAGCATCTGCGTGAGCGGCGACATGATGGAGGAGGCCACGACCGACTTCATCGACAGCTGGCGCAGCCGCGCGCTGAGTTCGTTGAAGCGCTGCTGCTGCAGCGCCTGCGCGGCCTGCAGCCGCACGTCGCGGTGCGCGAGCACGTTCTCTTCGACCACGTAGGCGAGCGCATCGGTGGAGCCCTGGCTGGCGCGCGTGAGCTTGTAGAGCCGGCGCGACAGCACGCCCATGACCCAGGCGATGGCCGGGATCAGCAGCGCGACGATCAGCGTGAGCTTCCAGTTCAGGTACAGCAGGTAGCCGACCAGGGCCAGCAGCGTCAGGCTGTCGCGCGAAAAGCCCATGATGGCGCCGACCAGCACCTGCGAGCCGGTCTGCACCTCGTAGACCACCGTGTTGGCCAGCGCGCTGGCCGACTGGCTGCGAAACAGGCGCAGATCGCCGGACAGGATCTTGGCGAACATTTCGCGGCGCAGCTGCAGCAGCCCCTGGTTGGCGATGCGGCCCAGCGCGTAGTTGGCCGCGAACGCGGCCAGGCCGCGTGCGCCGAACAGGCTCAGCAGCGCCACCGGCACGGCCCACAGCGGCAGGCTGTCGCGCTGAAAGCCCTGGTCCAGCAGGGGCTTGAGCAGCGCCGGAATCATGGGCTCGGTGGCGGCGACCACGGCGGTGGCCAGCACGAGCAGCACCCAGCCCGTGCGTGCGCTGCGGAAGTAGGGCCACACACGCAGCAGGCGGGCGCGCACCGAGGCCTTGGGTGGCGTGGCGGTGTCGGGGGTGTCGCTCATCGGCCGGCGACGCCGCAGGGCGCATCAACGAAGGGCAGGGTCATGGAGGGTGCGACTCGCGTGGGGGCATGCAGGAAACCGGACGGGCCGGCCGAGCCGGCGATT
>DATKFT010001043.1:0-3085 GCA_035544335.1 Pseudorhodoferax sp. | reverse complement strand
CAGACCGGCGAGTCCTTCTCGGCCGTGGTGCGCGACGGCGACGAGGTCGTCATCGTCGCGCGCAGCGGCACCTTGCGCATGCTGGCCTACGGCCTGCACCTGGGCGCGCGGCTGCCGCTGCACGCGACCTCCACGGGCCGCGTGCTGCTGGCGGCCGAGACGCGCACGGCCTTCGCGGCCTGGATGAAGGGCAGGGCGCTGGCACGCCTGACCATGCACACGGCGACCGATGCCAAGCGCTTTCGCGCGCTCGTCGACGAGGTGCGCCGGCTCGACTACTGCGTGGCCATCGAGGAGCACGAACTCGGCGTGCACGCGCTGGCCGTGCCGCTGCGCAACATGCAGGGCCGCACGGTGGCCGCGCTCAACGTGGTGGCCTCGCCCACGCGCACGGGGCGCGAGGCCATGGAGCGCGAGCTGCTGCCCGTGATGCTGGAGGCGGCGCGCGAGCTGCGCGGCCTGCTGTAGCGCGTGGCTTGCGGGCTTGACCCGCGTCAAGCTACGATGCCTGCCGCCGGACTCCTGCGCGGGCAACCCATGACAAGCACACGATCGCTGCTGCTGGCCTGCGCACTCGCCTGGTGCGCGGCCTGGTTGTCGGGCTGCGCGTCGCTGCCGGCGCGCCAGCCACCGCCCGTCACGCACGCAGTCACCGAGGTTGCGGACACCCCACTGGCCCGCGTGGCCGCCGCGAGCACACCGGCCGATGCGGGCGATCGGTCAGGACTGCGCATGCTGCCCGAGGGGCCGTTCTCGCTCGACGCGCGCATGGCGCTGGCCGCTACGGCCCAGCGCTCGCTGGACCTGCAGTACTACCAGTTGCAGAGCGACGGCGTGGGCTTTCGCCTGCTGCGTGCGCTGCGCGACGCGGCTGCGCGCGGCGTGCGCGTGCGCCTGCTCGTCGATGACTTCTACACCGCAGGCCAGGACGAGCTGTTCAGCGCGCTCAATGCCCACCCGAATGTGGAGGTGCGGCTGTTCAATCCGCTGCCCGAACGCAAGGGCAGCTTCATCGGCCGCTTCATCGGCTCGGCATCGGCCTTCTCGCGCATCAACCACCGCATGCACAACAAGCTCTTCGTGGCCGACAACAGCGTGTCGGTGGCGGGCGGCCGCAACATCGGCGACGAGTACTTCATGCAGAGCGAGACGGCCAACTTCATCGACGCCGACGTGCTGGCCACGGGCCCCGTGGTGCGTGCGCAGTCCGACGCGTTCGACCTGTACTGGAACAGCGTACACGCCTGGCCCATCGACCAGGTGGTGCCGCCCCTGCTGACGCCCGAACGCCGGCGCGCGCGCTTTGACGAACTGGCGGTCGCGCCGGCGCCCGAGATCGCGGTGCGCGCGCACGACGTGCTGGGCAAGACGCCCGTGCGCCAGCAGCTGGCCGAGGGCCGGCTGGACCTGCTGTTCGCCCAGGCCCAGGTGCTCGTGGACGATCCCGACAAGATCACGCGCACAGATGCGGATGCGCGGCTGGCCGGCAGCGTGACGCAGCATGTGCTGGAACTGATGGACTCGGCGCGCAAGCAGGTGCTCATCATCTCGCCGTACTTCATCCCGGGCCGGATCGGCATGCAGCGGCTGGGCCGCGCCGTGGGCAATGGCGTGCAGGTGACCATCTACACCAACTCGCTGGGTTCGACCGACGAGCCACTGGTCTACCTGGGCTATGCGCGCTACCGCGACGACCTGCTCAAGCTCGGCTTTCAGATCTACGAGGTGGCGCCGCACCGTGGCGGCCGCACGCACCTGGGCGCGTTCGGCACCTCGATCTCGCGGCTGCACGCCAAGATCTCGGTGGTCGACGACGACCGCATCTTCGTAGGCTCCATGAACCTGGACAGCCGCTCGGCCCGCATCAACACCGAGATCGGCCTGGTGGTGCACAGCGCCGAGGTGGTGCGCGAGTTCCGGCGGCTGATCCCCCCCGAGGGTTTCCAGTCGGCCTACCGGCTGCGGCTATCCGAGCGCGGCCGCGTGGAGTGGCTGGAGCCGCGCGACGACGGCAGCTTCACCGTGCACACCGACAACCCCGGCACGAGCTGGGCGGCCGAGATCTGGAACTGGCTCAGCTCGCTGTTCGTGGGCGAGGAGCAGCTCTAGCGCTTCAGCGCTGGGCCATCGCCATGTAGTCCACCGTCAGGTGCGACAGCGTGCGCACGCCGACCAGCAGGCTGGCCTCGTCGACGAAGAAGCGCGGCGAGTGGTTGGGCTCGGCCTTGGCCGCGTCCTGCCCCGGCGGCGTGGCGCCGATGAACACGAACAGGCCCGGCACGGCCTGGGCGAAGAACGAGAAGTCCTCGCCGCCCGTGCTCTTGGGCACGATGGCGGCGCGCGCGCCGGGCACGCGGTGCAGGCTGGCCGCCATCTTCTCGGTCAGCGCCGGGTCGTTCACGGTGGGCGCGTAGCCGTCGGGTTCGAAGTGCACATGGGCCTGGCCACCGCCGCTCTGCGCGATCAGCGAAGCCGTCTCGCCCATGCGCTGCATGATGAACTTGCGCATGCCCTCGTCGTAGGTGCGCAGCGTGCCGCTCATCTTCACCTCGTCGGGGATGATGTTGTAGCGCGTGCCGCCGTTGATCGTGCCCACGCTGAGCACCGAGGGTTCCTGGGTCACGTTGACCTGGCGGCTTGCGATGGTCTGGAAGCCCAGCACGATCTGCGAGGCCAGCACGATGGGGTCGATGCCCGACCAGGGCTGCGAGCCATGCGTCTGCCGCCCCTTCACATCGACCTTGAAGGCGTCCGAGCCGGCCAGGATGGGACCGGCCTTGTAGCCGATGCTGCCGGTGTTGCCTCCCGACATCAGGTGCAGGCCGAACACCACCTCGGGCTTGGGGGCGTCGAAGGCGCCCTCGGCCAGCATGCGGCGCGAGCCGCCGATCTCGCCGCCCGGCAGCTTCTCCTCGGCCGGCTGGAACAAGAGCTTGACGGTGCCGGGCAGCCGGTCCTTCATCGAGGCCAGCACCTCGGCCACGCCCATCAGGATGGCGACATGGCCGTCGTGGCCGCAGGCGTGCATGACGTCGACCTGCTTGCCGTCCCAGACGGCGCGGACCTTGGAGGCGAAGGGCAGGTC